>CAJXZI010000032.1 GCA_913063005.1 uncultured Halieaceae bacterium
ATTTCGTTCAACGGACACGCGATTGAGTGCCGTATCAACGCAGAAGACCCACGAACATTTATGCCTTCACCGGGGCTGATTAAGACCTTCCATGCACCCGGTGGACACGGTGTTCGTGTCGATTCACATATTTACAGCGGTTACCAAGTGCCACCGCACTACGACAGTCTGATTGGTAAGTTGATTACCCATGGTGATGACCGTGAGATCGCGCTGAAGAAAATGCGTCAGGCACTCGATGAGTTTGTTGTTGAGGGCATTCGTACCAACTCAGCACTGCACCGAGAGCTGGTTGTAGATCCCTCGTTTGTTGCGGGTGGAGTAAGTATTCACTATCTCGAGAGTAAGCTGGAACACGAGCATTGAGTACAGAAGAGTGGCAAGAGTGGGTTTTAGAAACTCACTCTGACCGCGTCGAACTGCTCGAAGATTGGTTCTTTGCTCAAGGTGCTCTCGCCGTTTCCCTAGAGGATAACGCCGACGAGCCGCTTCTCGAGCCAGGCCCTGGTGAGACCCCCGTTTGGCAAAACGTTAAAGTCACCGCGCTGTTTGCCGGTGACTTTGATCTGGAGCCCATTAGAGCGGCCTTGCCTACGGACCTGTTGGCTGAAAACTCACGAAGCGATATTACGGCGCTTGCGGACCGCGCTTGGGAGCGGGTGTGGATGGACGAGTTTTCTCCCATCCAAATGGGTCCGCGACTGTGGATCTGCCCGAGCTGGACAGAGCCACCCGATAGCGCCGCTATTAATGTTTATCTCGATCCAGGTCTAGCCTTTGGCACCGGTACACATGCAACCACAGCCATGTGCCTGTCTGCACTCGATGACGCAATTTCGGGTGGAGAGCGGGTTGTCGACTTTGGCTGTGGCTCCGGCATTTTAGCAATCGCCGCGCTGCGTTTAGGGGCGGCTTCTGCGTTGGGCGTCGACAATGACCCACAGGCAATCACTGCGACCCGAGACAATGCGGAGCGAAATGACATTGAGTCCAGTTCGATAGAGGTTGTACTCCCGGGAAATGCAGCTATCGCCGCTTGGACAAATCAGTCAGATCTCGTAGTGGCCAATATTCTCGCCGGGCCTTTGCTCGCCCTCGCAGACGAACTCATGGCTTTAATGAAACCGGGTGGTAGGCTCATGCTCACCGGTGTTCTCTCTGAGCAAGCTCCCGAATTGATCGAGCGCTTCATACCAGTAAACCTTGGAGTAAGTGAAACTCGGGATGGCTGGGTGTTATTGACCGGACAAAAACCGGCCTAGCCCTGAGCGAGGAGCTCGCGGAGGTCAATTAGCGCAGCATTGGCACGCGAGAGGTAGCTCGCCAAAACTAGCGAATGGTTTGCCCATATGCCGAACCCAGAGCCGTTGAGAATCACGGGGCTCCAGACGGTTTGTTGGGTTGCCTCGAGTTCACGAATGATCTGACGCAAACTTACCGCGGCGTTTTTCTTTTCAAGTACGTCAGCAAAGTCGACTTCCGCTGCTTTCAGGAAGTGAATAAGTGCGAAAGCTGCACCGCGCGACTCGTAGTAAACGTCATCGATTTCATCCCACGGCGTTTTCACGAGCACTTCAGACGTCGCGGACGTTGATTGCCGCGCGGCACTATCACCGGCAAGATCGGTGTTTATTCGTTTCTGGCCCACGCTTGCGGATAAACGCTGCGAGAGACTGCCCAGTCGCTTTTCCACAATCCCAAGCCAGTAGCTCAGGTTGTCGGCACGGGCATAGAATTGCGCGCCATCCTCACCCTCAGCGGGCAGTCGATCGAGGTAGGCCTGTAGATAACGTCGAGCATCTCGATACTCTGACTCCGTCGCGGGAAGCGCCCAGCTCGAATTCTGGAAATTGATTCGTGGTTCGGCGAGGGTCAAGTCGACGTCTTCTTGGGACTGTGACTGTGAACGACTGAGTACTTCTCGCAGCGCCCGGGCGAGATCGCGGGACTGAATGAGTACACCGTACTCCCAGTTCGGCATGTTATCCATCAGGCTGCCGGGAGGTGCTATATCGTTGCTTGTGTAGCCACCGTTTTTCTCTAGCAGCAGGCGTGTTACTTCAAGCAGCGCTGCGGTGGTTGCCGCACCAGTTACTGACTGATCGGCGCTGTTCAAATAGCTCGCACGATTTTGCACCACATCAAACGGTTTGGGTGGAATACTCCAGTAGATGCCTAGGCCTGTAATGAGAAGTCCATAAGACACGACGACGGCAAGAACGGCACGTCTACCGCCTCGGCTTTGTATCAAGCCGAGTGACTCGCTCGATGGACGCAAACCAGCTAATCTCGCCTGGAGCGCCATTACCCGTTCTTTAACTGTCATGTGTTTAGTCGCCTTATGGGATGCATTTGATGACGAAAAACATCCCCCGTATTGGTCTCAATCAACAGCTTAATTGAGTGCCTGTTTCTTCAGTGCCCGTTATTTCAGTACCCGTTTTTTCAGTGTCAGTTTCTTTAGTGGCTGTGCGCCATCGCTTTTCGTTTTGCGATCGGAAAGCCGCTGCACACATCGTCATTGTTCTCTAGCTTGAAGCAGATGTCGATCGATTCTCCTTCCACAAGCGGCGCATCTAGCTTCATCAACATGATGTGCCTGCCACCTGGCGCGAGTTCAACCGCTTCACCGGGTGCAATAGCCAGCTTTGATAAGGGGCGCATTGTTGAACGATCGCGCTCGATACGTGTCTCATGAAGCGAACTATGAGCCGCGACCTCGGCGCTAACGCCCGTGACAACCAGTGTCTCGTCTCCGGAATTTTGCAACTGACCGTAGGCTGCAGTCATGCTCTTTCCTGGCGGGGTTTCTCGTGCCCAACCATCGATAACAATCAGACCGTCTGCGAGCGCACCAAGACTGGTAGTCATTCCGACCGTGAGTGCGGCTAATGCTTTGAACATTGGATTTCTCAACTTTGTCATGATGCTTATCTGGGGGAGTTATTGGGCATTTTCAATGGCAGAAAGAACGATTTCTCGCGTTAGGAGCTGCGGCAGAATTACGGGCTGGCTGCCCACGCCACTGGGGTACATGACGTACAACGGAATGCCACTTCGGCCGTGAGATTTAACAAACTCGCCGATATCGGCGTCATAGTCGGTCCAATCCGCAATCATGTAGGGAATGTCGGCCGCTAAAAACGCCTGCTCAACCTCAGGTGTAAAAAGTACAGCGGCCTCATTAGCCAGACAGGTGATACACCAGTCAGCTGTTACATCGACAAAGATCGGCTTTCCTAACTCGCGGTAGGACGCGAGTGTCGCTGCAGACCAAGCAATCTGGCCGTCAGCTAACTTGCGCGAACCAGCGGCTCTTTCGTCATTGTCACCTTGAGGGATAGCGAGAAACACTGCGGCCATCACAAGTAGGCCGCTTACGGTCTTTCGGATAGAAGTGTCTCCGTAGAGGTAGGCCGCCATGGCCAGTAGGACCAGGCCTGAAAGCGCCAGCGCCATGGTGTTCACGCCGGCTTGATTTCCGGCAACCCATAGCAGCCAAACTGACGTGAGGTAGAGCGGGAATGCCAATACATTTTTCGCCGTATCCATCCACGGGCCCGGCTTTGGAAGAATTTTCACCGCTGCGTTGCTGTAACTAAGAACGACCATCGGCAGTGCCATGCCGAGCCCCAAAGATGCAAAAACCAGTAGCGTGATATAGATCGGCTGTGTCAGCGCATAACCCAAGGCACTTCCCATGAAGGGCGCTGTACAGGGGCTTGCAACAACAACGGCTAATACACCGGTAAAGAAGCTCCCAGCGTCACCCTCTTTTTCCGTCAGAGATTGACCGACGTTCATCATGGAGGTGCCAAAGTGAAGTAGTCCGTTCAGGCTCAGTCCCATCAGCGTAAACAAGTAAGCAAGTCCTATGACAAAGCCCGTGTTTTGAAGCTGAAAACCCCAACCAATAAGTTTTCCGGTTTGTTGAATCGCGATAAGCACGGCCGCAATGCCAACGAAACTCACGACAACCCCTGCCGCATAAACCAAGCTCGAGCGTCTATGGCTTTGCGCATCGCCTCTTGTGAAGCTTAGTGCTTTTAAAGAGAGGATCGGAAAAACGCAGGGCATGATATTCAGGATAACGCCACCTAACAGCGCAAAAACCAGCGCTGCCATCAAACCAACATCGTCTGCGCTATCGGTAGTATTTGTGTTGCCCGTCTTCAAGGTGCTCGGATCAAGTGTCCCTTTCTGAACTTCGCCTGAAGCGGTATGCCAGAGGAAGGTTTTTGTTTCTGGTGGATAACAAAGTCCCGCGTCGGCACAGCCCTGATAGGTGATCGATAGCTCTATGAGCTCAGCTGCTTCAGCGAGCGCCAGGCTCGCATCCACCGACCCGTAATAGACCTCAACATCGCCAAAGAACTCGTCGGTTTTCGCTAGGCCGTCAGGTATTGCGAGTGTGAGCTCGACATTGCCATCGGTCGTGCGGGCCTTCGCGGCAAAGGCGTGCCGGTAAAGATAGTAATTAGGTGCGATGAGCCATTGCAGCAAAGCTTGCTGCTCTCCGTCACCGATTACGCTGAGCTGATAAGCTTCATCAACGGGAAGAAATTCGGTTTGCTGCTGCGTGTAGGCAGAAAACGGGCTTTGCGCCTGGACTGAAAGTGTGAGCGTCGTCAGTGCAAAAATAAAAAGTGATGCAAGGAGCGCTTGAGGCTGACCTAGCTTCATGGTGTATACCTACTTGTGGTAGCGAAGGCGCGTACCGTGGTCGAGGGAGAGTCTAATCTCCGCTGCGCTAAGCTCGTCTGGAAAATAAACACCCGAGACCTTGGCGTCGAGCAAGCTCGCGCCTTCAAGATTGGTCTCGCGGAAGTCGATGCCTGATAAATCGCAATTTCTAAAGTAGGCGCTGGAGAAGTCGAGACCTCGCGCATTCATCTTGCGCAGATCGCGCCCACGGTAGTCGCCTCCCGACAGTTGGCTGGTATCAAGTGTGTCACGGCTATTATTGAAGCTATCGACATCCTCATGTCGCAGCATTTGGTAGAGCGGGTCGCTCTTAACTTCAGGCTTTATCTCTTGATCACTCATTCTTTGATTCCTTCAACGTCACGCTGCGAAGTGTGAGTTCTTGAGTTCTTGGCTTTCGCTCAAGCTTAATCGTGGGCCCGGCTGGCAAACAACTGCGGCCGCTGCTTTTGAGGCAAACTCACAAGCGCCGCGCATGTCGCTACCGCGCCACAGTGAATAGAAAAACGCGCCGGCGAACATATCCCCGGCACCGTTTGTGTTGACGGCTTCAACCTTTTGGGCGGCGATCGTATGAGTTGTCTCGCCATCGAAGAGAATCGCACCATCTCCGCCGCGAGTAATGATAAAGCTCTTGGCAATACGTTTTAGCTTGCCTGCAGCTTCGTCCAAACTCTCGGTCTCCGCCCAGCCCAGAGCCTCAATCTCGTTGCAGAACACAAGGTCGACACCGCCCTCGATCATCTGATTCATGTTGTCACGGAAAAACGTCACCATTCCGGGATCTGAGAAACTTACGGCCACCTTTGCACCATTTTCGCGCGCGACGTCTCGAGTCTTAAGCGCAGCCGCATGGCCGGTCGGTGACGTCACAAGGTAGCCTTCGAGATACACCCAGTTGGCGTCAGAAATTGCTTGCTCGTTTACCTCTGTAACCGACAGGGTTTCTGAAACCCCCAAGAACGTGTTCATGCTGCGTTCAGCGTCGGGAGTGATCAGCACGAGACATTTTCCGGTGGTACCGGTGCGGCGCTCTTGTTGAAAACCATGCGCTACGCCTGACGCTTCGAGGTCGGAAATGTAGATATCACCGTCCTCATCGTTCGACACAAGGCAGCTCATGTAAGTGGGTGCGCCGAATTGCGATGCGGCGATAACACTGTTGCCCGCTGAGCCGCCGCAGGCATGGTTCGCTGTTTTTAGAGGCTCTGCCAGGTGGGCTTTGATCTCGCTCTGACGGGCCTCATCAACCAGTGTCATCATCCCTTTCTCAATGCCAAGCTGAGCAAGGTCGTTGTCGGTCACATCGATCTCGGTATCAACTAGGGCGGCTCCAATGGCGTAAACAAAATGGGACATGGGATTACGGGCCTGTATTCACTGGAAGAGTCCTATTATCGCATGGCCTTATCGCTTGTTCACCCGCTTGTCGCGATTGTCGCGATGGTAATTCGAAGATATGTCGATAGCGTGCGGAACTCTCCTGGTTACTTTGTGTACACTGGAAGTTGCTAGGAGTGTGCTGTGTTTCCAACTTTTCAAGAATCTATCGAGCGATTGGCGCGAATTACAGCGCCGTCAGTACCTTTGCCGTCAAAGCGTGCAGCCGTCGCTATTGGCTTGCGCGATGGGTCAGCGGGTCCTGAGATATTGATGATCCAGCGCGCCGTTAGAGAGGGTGACCCCTGGTCGGGCCATATGGGATTCCCCGGAGGTCGGAAAGATGACACCGACGCCTCCGACGAAGCCTGCGCTAAACGAGAAACGCTTGAAGAGATTGGTTTTGATTTAGAGGCACATGCGCGATGCATTTGCCAGCTATCCGATGTGAATACGGGGTGGCGAGCAGATCGCCCGGAGATGCTTGTAGCACCGTTTGTCTTTGAGGTGGAGTCCCTATCAGAGTTAACGCTGAATCATGAGGTCGCGGCAACGGTTTGGATACCTCTACATTTTTTACTCGACGACAACAACCGAGATCGCCACCAATGTGATTGGCGAGGGGAGGTCTTGGAGTCAGACGCGTTTACTTATAACGGCCATCTCATCTGGGGTTTGTCGCTCATAATGATCGACGAACTATTAGAGATTGTGGGTAATCGAAAGAGCGGCTCTGCCCGAGTTGAGCGCGCCTAGATTATTCGTATCTGCTCTGTGTTCTCCGGGGTTACTTTGTTTGCACGCAATGATCGGCCGATAAGGCCAGCGCTTAAGAGTCCTCGTCAACGCCACCAAACCCGCGAATAAAACTCCTCGACTCTTTCTTAAGCGCCTCGAGCTCCGGATCAAGTCGCGCCGCCTCAGCTAGTGACTCAACCGACGCATTGCCTTTCAGAAAAGCGATGACATGGCCCACATGCACGGGTGACATTTTGGGGTTGTGCGCGTAGCGGGGCATGCCGGGTACGAGATTTCCAGACGCGCGGAGTCCTTTAACCGTTAGCCAATAACCCCCGCAGTTAGAGAGTTCGTAATCGCCGACACGCCCAAAACTCACATTGGGTGTCGACGGGTTGAAACCATCGTTGGGGATTTCAGTGATTTTCTTGAGCGCAAAAATGTAGCGCTCGCCGGCTTCAAACTCGCTCACTTCGGGACGACAGTAATCACCAGTTTTTAACCAGACGCGCGGCGTCTCGATCCAATCTGGCCCCGACAGCGTCACATCAACGGATATGTCTACGGCGTTGCCCCGAGCGTTGCCTGTGCTTCCCAACACAACCAAATCCGCATTCGCGGCCACTTCGGTGAAACTGCCTTCCCACAAGCACTCGCAGGCGTGGGTATAGGTGGGAATTAAAGCGCTAATGAATAGCGCGAACGCACAACTCAGACTTCCTAGACTTCGATGAAAAACCGAGTTGTCGTTCGCGACTGAGCCAATCATTTCTCTGCGAGCAAGCGTGCTGCGTCAATGGCAAAGTAGGTCAAGATGCCATCAGCACCGGCCCGTTTGAACGAGAGTAGGCTCTCGAGAATGACAGCGTCCCGTGATAGCCAACCTTTTTCAAAGGCGGCTTGGTGCATCGCGTATTCGCCAGACACTTGGTAGGCAAACGTTGGCACCTGTAGCTCAGATTTCACACGCCGAACGATATCGAGATAGGGCATGCCAGGCTTGATCATGACCATGTCGGCGCCCTCGCCTAAATCGAGAGCAACCTCGTGGATTGCCTCATCGCTGTTGGCAGGATCCATTTGATAGGTCTTTTTATCTCCGCCTTTCAGGTTGCCTGCCGAGCCGACGGCATCACGAAACGGTCCGTAGTAGACGGAGGCGTATTTCGCGGCATACGACAGGATCAGCGTGTTGACGTGCCCACCCGCCTCGAGGGCTTCTCTGATGGCACCAATGCGACCGTCCATCATGTCTGACGGAGCGACCACATCAGCACCGGCTTCAGCGTGGCTCACTGCCTGCTTTACCAGTGCCTCCTTGGTGATGTCATTAAGCACATAACCGTTGTCATCGATGATGCCGTCCTGACCGTGTGTGGTGTAAGGGTCTAGGGCGACGTCCGTAATAACTCCAAGCTCTGGCAGTGCGTTTTTAAGCGCTTTTACTGTGCGCTGAACCAAGCCATCGGGCGAATAGGCTTCGGCAGCATCCAACGATTTCTTGGCTTCTCCCACAACAGGGAATAAGGCAATGGCGGGGATGCCAAGCTCGAAGGCTTCACGCGCACGCTCTGTGAGTAGATCGATGCTCAGCCGCTCGACCCCCGGCATTGAAGGCACCGCTTCTCTTTGCCCCTCACCCTCGAGTACGAACATGGGGTAAATAAAATCACTAGCCGATAACGTATTTTCTGCGGTCAGACCTCGCGCAAATGATGTCGCGCGCAGGCGACGCATACGTGTAAATGGAAAAGGACCTCTTGGAGTGCTCATAGGGTTCCTCCTACAGTGCTTGGAACGCGCGTCGCGCTGCTTCGATGGTGTCGGAAATATCACCATCGGTATGCGCTGACGACATAAACCCGGCCTCGAACGATGCGGGTGCCAGATAAACGCCTTCATTCAACATCAAGTGGAAGAACTTATTGAACCGCTCCACGTTGGCGCCAATGACTTGTGGGTACTGAGTTACTTTTTTGTCTTCAGTGAAGAAGAAGCCAAACATGCTACCTAGGTGGTTTGTTGTGAACGGAATTCCTGCCTCGTCGGCAACTGCTTGCATGCCCTCACACAGTTCAGTGGTATGGCGGAATAAGTCGTCGTAGAAGCCTGGCTCCGAAATGATATCCAGCGTTGCCAGTCCAGAAGCCATTGCAACCGGATTGCCCGACAACGTGCCTGCCTGATACACCGGTCCGAGCGGGGAAATATGCGCCATGATCTCTTTCTTCCCGCCAAACGCGCCGACAGGCATGCCACCTCCGATTACTTTGCCGAGGCAAGTGAGATCGGGGTCGATGCCGAGATGGCCTTGGGCGCAATGCGTCCCGAAGCGGAAGCCCGTCATGACCTCGTCGAAGATAAGGATCGCGCCGTGCGCTGTACAGAGCTCTCGCATGCCCTCTAAATAGCCTGGTTCGGGCAAGATGCAGTTCATGTTGCCAGTGACAGGCTCGGTAATAACACAGGCAATTTCATCGCCTAGCTCCTCAAACGCTGCCTTTAGTGCGTCGAGGTCATTGAAGGGGAGGGTCACGGTGTGCTGGGCCAGCACATCGGGCACGCCGGGAGAGCTCGGCACGCCGAAGGTCAGCGCGCCAGACCCCGCTTTTATCAGCAAGGAGTCAGAATGGCCGTGGTAACAGCCTTCAAACTTGATGATCTTATCCCGACCTGTTGCGCCCCGAGCGAGTCGGATCGCGCTCATTGTGGCTTCAGTGCCTGAGCTTGTCATTCGCACTTGCTCAAGGCTGGGTACGAGACTGCAAAGGCGTTCAGCAAGCTCGATCTCGATCTCGGTCGGACAGCCGAAGCTGAGACCATCCTGCGCCGTCTTTACCACAGCCTCCCGCACACGCTGATGGTTGTGGCCCATGATCATGGGCCCCCACGACAACACGTAGTCGATATATTTATTACCGTCGGCGTCGAAAATATAGGCGCCGTCGGATCGCTCCATAAAGCGCGGGGTACCGCCCACGGCTTTGAAGGCTCTTACCGGCGAGTTAACGCCGCCCGGAATGTGAGTTTGTGCACGCTCAAATAGCGCTTCTGACTTGGTCATTGACCATCTTCCCCCGACTAGATGTCGTTTTCTTATATTGGTTTTGGTTGCTTGTTTTTCAACTCAGTTTTTTACTCAGCCCTTCAACCCGGCCTGATGTAAACCAGCAGCACGATGGCAAACAGAAAAAGTACGGGCACTTCGTTGAAAAAACGATAAAAAACATGACTCTTGCTGTTGTCGCCGCCATTGATTTGCTTGACGTAGCGGCCGCATTGCACGTGGTATATCAGTAAGCAGACGACGCCTGCGAGCTTCAGCTGCATCCAAAGACTGCTCAGGTAGTAATCAAGTGCAAAACTGAGTCGCCACAGACCCAAGGCAACGGCGAGCATCATGAGGGGCGTTACAAATTTGTAGAGCTTGCGAGCCATGACAGCAAGCGTAGTCTTTGTTGTATCGTCCTCTGCCTGCGCGTAGTAGACGAAAATTCGCGGGAGGTAAAATAGTCCCGCGAACCAGGTCACCACAAACACCACATGCAGCCCTTGAATCCAAAGCATTGGCAACTCCGTGCTGGTTTCGAATCGAACAGCAAGTAAACTACGCGCACAATATCAGATCTTAGGCCTTAAATGATTAAAGTTGGCATTGTTGGAGCGACTGGCTACGCGGGCGTCGAACTCATTCGACTGCTGCTAGCGCACCCGAAGGTTGAAATTACGCGGCTAACGTCTCGTGCTGAGGCAGGCGTGCGTGTGGATCGGCTGTTCCCTAATCTTCGTGGCGGTATCGACCTGGTGTTTGAGGATCCTGCCGCCACGGATTTTGATGACTGCGATGTTGTCTTTTTTGCGACACCTCATGCCGTGGCGATGAATACTGTTCCTGCACTTATCGAGAAGGGTAAAAAGGTAATCGATCTATCCGCAGACTTTCGGCTCGAAAATATCGAGCAGTGGGAGTCTTGGTACGGTGTCGAGCACGTTGCACCCGGCCTCGTTGAGAAGGCGGTTTATGGTTTGCCTGAGCTAAATCGCGAAGCCTTGCGTTCAGCTCAATTGGTGGCCTGTCCGGGTTGCTATCCGACGGCAGTACAGCTCGGTTTCATGCCGCTGTTGCAGGCAGGCGTTATCGATCAATCGAGTTTAATCGCCTCATGTGCCTCGGGAACCAGTGGCGCCGGTCGCAGTGCCAAGATTAACCTGCTCCTTACCGAGGCGACGGAGTCCATGAAATCCTACGGTGTTTCTGGACACCGCCATCTACCTGAAATGGAGCAGGGGCTCTCGCGCATGGCTGGCTCTGAGGTCAAGTTGACCTTTGTTCCTCATTTGGCGCCGATGGTTCGAGGTATTCACGCAACGCTCTTCGGGAAGCTTACGGATACATCATTAGATCTGCGCAGTGTTTTCCAAGAATGTTATCGCGATGAGCCGTTTGTGGTGCTGACCGACGGCGACTACGAACCCGAGACCCGACACGTGGCTGGGACCAATCGTTGTGAAATCGATGTGACTCGACCGGGGGGCGACACTGTCGTGGTTACGGTGGCGATTGATAACTTGGTGAAAGGTGCGTCGGGTCAGGCAATCCAAGCGATGAATCTAATGCACGGGTTCGACGAGTCGATGGGACTTGAGAGTCCTGCGGTTATTCCCTAGCCCTATGTCTCAGGCCGAGATCAAAACCGTTGTAAAGCGCATCAATGTCGTTCGACAGCGCCAGTTGCGAACTGCCGTTTCATTAATCGCTCTCCTTGCGGTGAGTGCTGTCTATTACCTCGGCTATCAGAATGGTTTTGATGATCGGGTGCCTCTAGTGCTCGATGAGGCGGGTCTCAAAGAACGCATCTCGAAGTTGGAGACGCGTTTATCGGTAGAGTCGGAGACTCTAAGTCGCTTGCGCGAGGAGCTCGCTGGTAAAGAGAACAAGGTAGGTGAATTAGAAAGAGAGCTGGTCTTTTATCGGGACATCATGTCCTCCTCTGAGGATGTGAGTTCGGTAAAGGTAAGGGAGCCGGATATTAGCTGGCGACCCGAATCGCGTGAGCTTGAGTACCGAGCGGTGGTTCAGCGCCTTGCTCCGGGCACTCAGTCTTACAAAGGTGAAATGAAAGTGGAGCTTATCGACTCGCAAGGGCGTGCTCTGGATGCTGCTTACTCATCAACACCGGACCATACGATTGGATTCAAATATTTTCAGCGGATATCTGGCATCATAGACGTGCCAGAAGACTTTGCGGCTGCTGAGCTCCGTTTTGCCATAAAGCTATCGAAGCCGCGAAAGCGAAACTATGAGCAACGGTTTGCATGGCAGGAGGCACCTGCTCACACTAACTAGCAACTAGCGTTTGGTTAGTGTTGAAAATCGTGATTACTAGTGGGCCCAACACTTGAAAAAGTGGAAGAAAGGGCGCATGAATGGTGCGATGGTCGTTGCCCGATTGATAGTAGGTAGTCATACCTCGTGATTGGGAACGAAAAAGAGTGGATTTAGGGGACAGGAAAATGAGAAACAAACAATCGCAAATGCCCAGTGCATCCAGTGGTAACACCACGCTAATTTCAGCGGGAACCACTGTGACAGGCGATATAAGCTTCTCAGGGAATCTCGATGTTGAGGGAAAAGTCGTTGGCTCAATCAGCGCTGAGCCTGGTGCGTCCGCAATGTTGCGAGTTGTTGCAGGTGGCTCTGTCGAGGGTGAGATTCGGGTACCTTCAGCGTCGATTAGCGGTTCTGTAAAGGGCAATATCTACAGCGCAGAGAACCTCGAGCTCACCAAAGGCGCCGTGGTTGCAGGTGACGTTTTCTACAATCTCATTGAAATGTCGATGGGTAGCAAAATCGACGGAAATCTCAAACACTCAACGGCGTCAGCTAAAGTCGAGCCAATTAGCTCGGTAACGGCGACACCATCGGTTGATAAAGCCTAGGCTTGGAGCATTTATGTCGGTCGTTGCAGGATTTGACCCCACCGAAATTCGTCTCTCTGACAATGCAGTTAATAAGCTACAGGTATTGATTGCTGAAGAGGAAAATCCGTCACTGCGTTTTCGGGTTTATATCACCGGCGGCGGCTGCTCCGGTTTTCAGTATGGATTCACATTCGACGACAACACCGCCGAAGATGATTGGATCATCGAACGTGAAGGTGTTGCGGCATTGATTGACGCTATGAGCTACCAGTACCTTATGGGCTCAGAGATCGACTACGTCGAGGGCCTCGAAGGTTCTAAGTTCGTGGTTAACAACCCCAATGCGACTACTACCTGTGGCTGCGGTGCGTCTTTTTCTATCTAAATCGATCCAGGTCCTGACTTTTAAGCAGTGAGCAATCCAGAGGTTGCCTAGGGACCATTTGGCAGTCTGGCGACTATGCTGGGAATATTGCGCCGAGAACACGATAACCTTTTGCGCCTGTGACATTGGGCTCGTTTCCGGGCAGTCCTGTGAGACATTGTTTGGCAAGCCACGCAAAGGCCGTTGCCTCCATGTAGTCAGGGTCAACGCCTAGCCTGTCGGTGGGTTCGATAGATATCTCCCCTAAAAAAG
>CAJXZI010000033.1 GCA_913063005.1 uncultured Halieaceae bacterium
CCTCATGATCAAGCGACTGTTACCGATCCTGTTTATTACCATCGTCGGCTGTGTCACGGAGACCAAAGGCCCTGAGCCGGTCACCGTTGATTCGAAGCAGGCGATTTCGCGGCGCGTTGCATTGGCTAGACAATATATTGGCGCTGGGGATTGGGATAACGCCAAGCGCAACTTAGAGCTGGCCGCGAGCATCGACGACCGTAATCCTGAAGTATTAGAGGCGTTCGCCCTCGTATTCCAGAGTACGGGCGAGTTCGAGCGCGCCGAGGCGAATTTTCTGCGCGCGCTCGAATTGGGTGCTGACTCGCGGGCGCGCAACAACTATGCGGCGTTTCTCTTCTCTCAGGGGCGTTACGAGGAGTCTGCAAGTGAGTTTCGTATCGTGACTGCCGACACCCTTTACAGCGGTAGACCCCGCGCCTTCGTTAACTTTGGACTCGCCTTGTTACAGCTCAATAAGACAGATGAGGCTCGTCAAGCCTTCACTCGAAGCTTATATATGGATTCGGGTAATCCGACTGCATTGCTTGAATTGACACAGATTTCTCTAACCGAGGGTGATGTAGAGGCCGCGAGTGGGTATTATGGAAGCTACCGGCAGAGTTCACGTGTTCAAAGCGCGAGAGCTCTGATCCTCGGTGTGGAGATAGCGCGCCTCTCTGGTGACGCGGATTTAGAAGCCAGTAATCTGCTGGCCCTTAGAAATCTTCATGCTGAGGCGCCTATTTACAAGGTCTGGAAGGCTGCGCAGTTGGAGCAGCGATAAAAGGATAAAAAATTAGGGGAACTCTTCATGAGCCAGGCTTCGCCCATCAAGCGCCGTAAAAGTCGGCAGATTATGGTTGGCACCGTACCTGTGGGTGGAGATGCACCCATAAGCGTTCAAAGTATGACCAATACTGAGACCTGTGACGTTCAGGCAACGGTTGCTCAGATCACCGCGATTGCAGAGGCGGGCGCCGATATTGTTCGTGTCTCGGTCCCGAGTATGGACGCTGAGGCGTTCAGAGAGATTCGTAAAGCATCACCGGTACCCCTTGTGGCCGACATCCACTTCGACCACAAAATCGCACTGAAAGTGGCGGACTACGGTGTTGACTGCCTCCGAATCAACCCAGGAAATATCGGGAAGGAGCAGAAAGTTCGGGAAGTCATAGCGGCCTGTAAGGACAAAGGCATCCCTATCCGAATTGGTGTAAATGCCGGTTCCCTGGGCAAAGAATTGATGCGTAAATACCCAGAACCAACCTCAGAAGCGTTGATTGAATCCGCGTTGAAAAACGTTGATATCTTGGATCGTCACAACTTCCCTGACTTTAAAGTGAGTGTAAAGGCATCAGAGGTCTTCATGGCGGTTGCCGCTTATCGAGGTCTTGCAGAGCAGATTGAGCAACCTCTCCACCTTGGAATCACCGAGGCGGGTGCCTTGCGTGGCGGAACCGTGAAGTCCGCTGTCGGGCTCGGCATGCTGCTTATGGAAGGCATTGGTGACACCCTGCGTGTTTCATTGGCTGCCGACCCAGTTGAAGAGGTGAAGGTTGGTTTCGAGATTCTCAAAAGCCTTAAATTGCGGACAAACGGTATTAATTTCATCGCCTGCCCCAGTTGCTCGCGACAAAACTTCGATGTCATCGGTACAATGAACGAACTCGAGCGACGGCTTGAGGATATCCGCACCCCGATGGATGTAGCTGTTATTGGATGCATCGTTAACGGACCGGGTGAAGCACGCGAGGCAGACGTGGGTATGACTGGCGCCACGCCAAATAATTTGATCTACCTTGATGGTGAGCCTGATCATAAAGTGAGCAACAACAACTTTGTTGATCATTTGGAGGCTACTATTAGGAAGCGTGCTGAGAATTTGGACGCGCAGCGCGCCCGCGAGGAAGCGGAGATTATCTCCAGTAGTCACTAGGACAAAAAGTTAATGAGTCAGTACCGAGCGATTCGGGGAATGGTGGACATTCTCCCCGACGACACCCCGTTGTGGCAGATGCTAGAGCAAACGGCGAGTGATGTGCTGGGCGCTCACGGCTACCAAGAAATCAGAACGCCTATTGTTGAGAGCACCGATTTGTTTGCGCGCTCCATTGGCGAGGTTACTGATATCGTCGAAAAGGAAATGTATACCTTTCCTGATCGTAACGACGAGAATCTTTCGCTTAGGCCCGAGGGTACGGCGAGCACTGTTCGCGCCATGGTGCAGCACAATTTGATCCAGTCGCCGCAGCGAGTTTGGTACATGGGGCCCATGTTTCGCTACGAGCGCCCGCAAAAAGGGCGCCAGCGTCAATTCCATCAATTGGGCGTCGAGGCCTTTGGGATTCCTTCGCCCGATCTGGACGCTGAGTTGTTGCTGATGTGTCGGCAGTGGTGGAAGCGATTAGGGATTGACGATGTTCTGACGCTAGAGCTCAATACCATCGGCAGTGGCGAATCGCGTCAGCATTATAAGACCGCGCTGTCTGACTATCTGCGTGGACATTTTGATGCGCTAGATGAGGATAGTCAGCGTCGTCTCGAGACGAATCCTCTGCGTATTCTCGATAGCAAGTCAGCATCGACGCAGGCGGTGCTAGCCGACGCGCCCGCCATGACCGGGTTTCTGGATGATGAGTCGCGTGCGCACCACGACAGGCTCTGTGAGTTACTGACCCTCGCAGGCGTTGGTTTCGTGGCAAATCCCAACTTAGTGCGGGGTTTGGACTATTATAACAAGACAGTTTTTGAGTGGACGACTGATCGCCTCGGCGCACAAGCAACTGTTTGTGGCGGTGGTCGTTACGACGGGATGGTGCGTCAGTTTGGCGGTCGCGATACCGCTGGTTGTGGCTTTGCCGCGGGACTTGAGCGCTTGATTCTGCTGTTACAAACACTCGACGTCGAAGCGTTAGTTGAGCCCGATCTTTATATTGTCAGTAGTGATGAAAATGCACTTGGCAAAGCTATGCTCGAGGCAGATAGAATACGCACCGAATTTCCCGCGCTCGGCGTTGTCCAACACCTTGGCGGTGGTAGTTTTAAAAGTCAGTTCAAGCGAGCTGATAAAAGTGGTGCTGCTTGGGCCATGGTTTTTGGTGCTGAGGAGATAGCTCAAGGCACCGTTACCTTGAAGCCGCTACGATCAAAGGGCGAGCAGGTGACGCTCGACCGCGAGGGATTGAATCAGTTTTTGACCCAGCTGGAAGCTCGGTCGCAGGATGTTGAGGAGTAAGTTGTGGCAGATCATCTTCAAGAAGAAGAGCAGTTAGACGCAATCAAGCAGTGGTGGCAGGAGAACAGGGTCTCGGTCATTGGCGCTGTTGTGTTGGCGCTCGGTGGCTCATTTGGATGGTCGCAATATCAGGATTACACGTCTGCCAATGCAGTCGCCGCGGCGGATGCATACGATGCTATTTTACTCGAGCGAGAAGCTGGTGAATCTGCTGATCAGCTCGCGGTGCTTGCAGGCAACATCCGTGACGATAACGGTTCGGTGGCGTTCGCTGAGTTTGCTGCGTTACAAGTCGCTGCAGCTGCTGCTGAGGACGGTGATTTTGAGCTCGCGAAATCCGAGCTGGAGACAGTGTTGGCGGGTGTTGAGCTTGACTCTACGCTCGGGCAGTTGGCTCAGTTGAGGCTTGCAAAGGTGCAGGCGGCTCTGGGTCAGGAGGACGAGGCGATCGCAATTCTTGAGTTAGGTAGCGATTCGTTTCCCGTGAGTTACGCACAGGTGTTAGGTGATATCCACCTTGCGGCAGGAAGAGAGGCGGCTGCACTTGAGGCTTATCAGACTGCTCAAACAGCCTCACTGGCGTTGGGTGGGCAATCAGGGCTCATTGATTTGAAGGTGAGTGGACTGGCGCTTCGTGCCAAGCCGGTTGCCGCTGAGGATATGTCTCAATGAGATTGTCACGGCTCCTTTTAATGGCCGCGCTGTCTGCGACAACGACGGGTTGTAGTACGTTCAGCACCGTACAGGACTGGTTCTCTTCGGAGGGAGAGGACCTGACCGCACCGGTAGAGCTCGAGCGCATCGACGCTACGGTAGAGGTCAAAAAACGTTGGTCCACCTCCATTGGCGATGGGCAGGGTGACGGTTTCTTTAAAATCACGCCGGTATTGGTGGACGGAGTCATTTACGCAGCTTCTAGCGAGGGCGAGGTTGCGGCTGTCGATGCGGCGGATGGCGACAAGCGTTGGAGCGTCTCATTGGAGAGGCCCATCTCGGGCGGTGTCGGATATCATGATGGCAGTTTGTATCTGGGCGGTGCTGATGGCTCGATTATGCAGCTATCGGCAAAAGACGGCGCTTTAGTCTGGGAAGTACCTGTATCGGGTGAGGTATTGGCACCACCTGCGGTCTCTGATGATTGGGTTGTGGTTCAAACTTACGACGGAAAGCTGCTTGGTTTTGAGGCCGGTGCTGACGAGCCCACATGGACCTATACGAGCGACGTTCCTGTGCTTACTATCCGTGGCACATCGACACCTTTGCTCATCGGTGACAATGCGATTGCAGGCTTTGCCGACGGAAAAGTCGTGGCGGTTGACGTTGATTCGGGTAACACCTCTTGGGAATCTAGGATCGGAATACCTCAAGGCGGTTCTGAGATCGATCGCATTGTGGATATTGACGGTGTGATGACCGTTCAGGGCATAGAGTTGTTTGTATCCAGTTACCAAGGACGTGTTTCTGCTCTAGATCTGAGAACGGGTAGAAAAATATGGCAGCAAAACGTGTCTTCAGTCACCGGGACATCGGTTGGTTTCGGTAATGTCTACGTTGCAGACGTCGACGGGACAGTCAGTGCGTTTTTGAGAAACGGGCAGGGCGCCCGATGGCAGAATATTGAGCTTGGCTACCGTGAACTGTCGCGACCTACGCCTGTCAACAGCTATGTCGCCACGGTAGACCTAGAGGGCTATCTGCATCTTCTCTCCCAGGTTGATGGTCAAATCGTTGGGCGCGCCAAGATAGCCGGTGGCCCGGCGCGCGCCGATATGATTTCGGCTAATGGTCGGTTATACATCCTAGACGACGAGGGCAAGCTGTCCGCCTTTGAGCTGGAATCAGCGAACTAAACGAATGATACCTGTCATCGCCTTAGTGGGCCGGCCCAATGTGGGGAAGTCTACGCTGTTCAATCAGCTGACTAAGACACGCGACGCGCTAGTGGCGGACTACTCAGGCCTAACTCGCGATCGAAAATACGGTGAAGGAAAGCTCGGTGAACAGCGCTTCATGGTCATCGACACGGGCGGCATCACCGGTGAAGAGCAGGGCATCGACGCGGCAATGGCAGCGCAGTCTCTCGCCGCTATTGACGAGGCGGACGTCGTGCTGCTGATGGTCGATGGGCGTGCTGGACTCCAAGTGGGTGATCAAACTCTGGTTAGACTACTGCGTGAGCGCAATAAACCCTTCGAACTTGTGGTCAACAAAATCGACGGCGTCGGTGAAGACGTGGCCGCGAGTGATTTTCACAGCTTAGGCATCGGCGCATTACATACAATTGCGGCGACACACAATCGCGGTATTCGCTCAATGATTACCGAGGTGCTTGAGCCGTTCGACAGCGAATCGCCTGAGGCTGAAGAGCTCGATAGCGGCATTCGTGTCGCTATCGTCGGTCGACCCAATGTCGGTAAATCGACGCTGGTTAATCGGTTGCTCGGTGAAGAACGGGTAGTTGTCTTCGATCAACCGGGTACAACGCGAGACAGTGTTTTTATTGAGTTTGAGCGCCATGGATACGCTTACACGCTGATTGATACGGCAGGTGTCAGACGTCGCAAGAACGTCAAGGAGACGGTTGAAAAGTTCTCCATCGTTAAAACCTTAAAAGCCATCGATCAGGCGAATGTCGTCATTCTGCTTATGGATGCGCGCGAGGGTGTCGTTGAGCAGGATTTGCACCTGCTGGGTCAGTGTATCGAGGCAGGCCGGGGACTCGTGGTCGCACTTAATAAGTGGGATGGGATGGATGCTGACGAGCGAGAGCGCGTGAAGGTCGAGCTACAACGCCGATTACTGTTTGTTGACTACGCAGACATCCATTTTATTTCCGCACTGCACGGCACGGGTGTTGGGCACCTTTACGAATCGATTCACGGTGCTTACGAGTCGGCGACACGTAAGCTGACGACGCCGCGGTTGACCAAGTTGTTGGAAGACATCATTGCGAGTCATCCACCGCCCATGGTCGGTGGTCGTCGTGTGAAGTTGCGCTATGCGCACATGGGTGGCCATAACCCGCCGCGCATCGTCATCCACGGGAATTCGACCGAAAATCTCCCACAAAGTTACGTACGCTATCTTGAAAACAGCTTTCGTCGAGAGTTAGATCTCTCGGGTACACCCATACGTATCGAGCTGCGCACCGGAGATAACCCCTACGCTGGGCGTCGTAATAAGCTCACAGAGAGGCAGGTGCAGCGCCGCCGCCGGATGGTATCTCACATCAAGAAATCCGAGAAAAAACGCAAGAACAAAAAGACGCAAGCGTAAGTTGACGACGGCAGTCGACCATTTATTCATATTTATGATGGAAGAGATATAGTCCATTTATTTCAAAAATATCACATCTTAGATCATAGTCCGCACATCAAAATTGAATCCGTGAAGAACGGGGGTGCACTATGAGTCATTATCTCGAGCAAGTAGAAAAACTAGCCGGCATCGGAACAGCCGCTAACGGTGTCAACGCAGAGCATGCAGTCCGTATGCGTCTTCAGAATCGCTTCAAGACGGGTTTGGACGTGGCGAAATACACCGCCGACATCATGCGTCGTGATATCGATAACTACGAGCAAGACACATCGCAGTACACACAGTCGCTTGGGTGCTGGCACGGTTTTATTGGTCAGCAGAAGATGATAGCGATCAAGAAGCACTTTGGTGATACCAACCGTCGTTACTTGTACCTGTCAGGTTGGATGATTGCTGCTCTGCGCTCTGAGTTCGGTCCACTTCCTGATCAGTCGATGCACGAAAAGTCGTCAGTACCTGCGTTGATCGAAGAGCTATACACCTTCCTACGCCAGGCGGATGCCCGTGAAATGGGTGGTTTATTCCGTGAACTCGATGCGGCGCGGGCATCAAACAACGATGTTCAAGAGCGTGCGATCCTTAACCAGATTGATAATTTCCAAACGCACGTCGTACCTATTATTGCGGATATTGACGCAGGCTTTGGTAATGAGGAGGCAACTTATCTCCTTGCTAAGAAAATGATCGAAGCGGGTGCCTGTGCCATTCAGATCGAAAATCAGGTCTCGGACGAGAAGCAGTGTGGCCACCAAGACGGTAAGGTCACTGTTCCTCACGCGGACTTCCTCGCAAAGATACGGGCTGTGCGTTACGCGTTCATCGAACTCGGCGTCGAGAACGGTATTATCGTTGCGCGAACTGACTCGCTAGGTGCCGGCCTCACTAAGCAGATCGCGGTAACAAACGAGCCAGGCGACCTAGGTGATCAATACAACAGTTTCCTAGATGGCGACGTTGTCCAAAGTGCTGACGATCTGGCAAACGGTGATGTTGTCGTGAAGGCAAACGGCCAATTGCTGCGTCCCAAGCGACTTGCTTCAGGCCTCTTCCGTTTCAAGCCCAACACGGGTGAGGATCGTGTCGTACTCGACTGCGTGACCTCCCTTCAGAACGGTGCTGACCTTCTCTGGATCGAAACCGAAAAGCCACACGTTGGTCAGATTGCAGGTATGGTAAATCGTATTCGTGAACAGGTACCGAACGCTAAGTTGGTTTACAACAATAGCCCCTCGTTCAACTGGACTCTGAATTTCCGGCAGCAGGTATTTGACTCGTGGGCGGAAGAGGGTAGAGACGTCTCAAGCTATGCACGTGATGGCCTGATGTCAGCAGACTACGATGAAACCGAACTTGGGATTGAAGCGGACCGCCGTATCCAGTCTTTCCAGGCAGATGCAGCCCGTGAGGCCGGTATTTTCCATCACCTTATTACGCTCCCGACGTATCACACAGCGGCACTGTCGACTGATAATCTCGCCAAAGACTACTTTGGTGAAGCCGGCATGCTTGGTTACGTGGCAGGTGTGCAGCGCAAAGAGATTCGGCAGGGAATTGCCTGCGTGAAGCACCAGAATATGGCGGGCTCCGACATGGGTGACGATCACAAGGAATACTTCTCAGGTGATGCGGCCCTAAAGGCAGGCGGTGCAGACAACACCATGAACCAGTTTGGATGAACATGCCCAGTGTTCGATGCGCCCGGTCAAATGACCGGGCTTTTTTTTGTCCGCAGCTTGCTATTTGCCACCTCAAGTAGCAAGGTTCCAAAATGAAATGGGAAAACATTAACGAGCAGGTCTGCTCTGTCGCTCGTGCGCTGTCCATAGTTGGAGAGCGTTGGACGTTGTTGATCATCCGTGACGCCTTTAAGGGCACGCGCCGTTTTGAAGGCTTTCATAAAAATTTGGGCGTAACACGTCACCGACTTGCGGAGCGTCTGGCGATGCTGGTTGATGAAGGTGTATTGACCAAGGTTCTCTACAGCACACACCCTGAGCGTTTCGAATATCGGCTGACACGAAAAGGCTTGGGTTTGTATCCCGTGCTGATGACATTGAGTCAGTGGGGGGACCAATGGTTGAGTGATGAGCAGGGTCCACCTGTGCAATATTGGCACAGCGGCTGTGCGAGTGATTGCCATTCGGTCCTGGCTTGCAGTGAGTGTGGAGAACCCCTGAGACCAGAAGAGGTCTCAGCCAAGAATGGCGCTGAACTCAGTGGTTATGTGGCACACTTGAAGCAACACGGATTAACAGTGCCGACCGACGCTGAGTTACCTAAGTTGGCGGGCGAGTACCGGAAAACCAAAACTAAAACCATAGGAGCGGTTACATGAATCAACAAGTTAACAGTCTCATCATGAATGCAGACGAAAATATGGGTAACGTTGAACGCTCGCCCTTGGATGAGCAGCTGTTTCGCAAACAGCGTCTCGCCGCGGCGCTCCGCATTTTTGGCCGGTTTGGCTTTGACGAGGGGGTTGCGGGGCACATCACCGTTCGAGATCCGCTTGACCCCGAAACCTTCTGGGTGAACCCCATGGGCCGCTCTTTCAAGATGATGCGGGTTTCAGATCTTATTCGTGTTGATCATGATGGGAACATCGTAGAGGGTAGCGGGATATTGAACGGCGCTGCTTTTACAATTCACAGCCAAATTCATGCGGCGAGACCTGACGTAACCGCAGCGGCTCATGCCCATTCTATTTATGGAAAAACATGGTCCTCATTGGGGCGTTTGCTCGATCCACTGACCCAAGACGCCTGCGCTTTTTATGGCGATCACGCCTTGCTCGATGACTACACGGGTGTCGTTGTCGATATGACCGAAGGAGAGCGTTTAGCCGCGACGCTGGGCGACAAGAAAGCAATCGTACTGAAAAATCATGGGCATCTCACTGTGGGACAGTCTGTGGAAGAAGCAACTTGGTGGTACGTCACGATGGAGCGCTCTTGCCAAGCACAGTTGCTCGCAGAGGCGGCAGGTGAACCTAAGCCAATTCCACACGAAATGGCGGTTCATACCCAAAAGCAAGTGGGTAGCACGCTCTCTGGATGGTTCAGCGGACAACCGTTATTCGATGTCATCTTGAGCGAGCAGCCCGAGCTTTTAGACTAGTCTAGCCTCCGCGGGTTGTGAGCTGACGCTTGCGACCTACGCGTCTAAACCGAGCAAAGTAAATCGGCTTTTTGCCAGCCCACTAATTTTTGTGCGGTTATCATGTTGTTGGGCGTTGGGCGTTGGGCGTTGGGCGTTGGGCGTTGGGCGTTGGGCGTTGGGCGTTGGGCGTTGAGCTCTGGCTCCTGAGTGTTCACTTTGGGGCTTTCAGCGTGGGGTCTCAGTGTTAAAAAAACCTCCCTACGAACCTGATATCAACCTAGACTCTCGTCTGAGAGCTACATCAGATCCTAGAGCGCGTCATCGAATCGAGATCGATCAAACGAAACCAGCAGTAAACCTACATTCGTTGCCTGAACAACCAGCAGCGGGTAGTGGATGATTTGTACGAGACTTGTTGAGTCTTGCATATTCAGCCCATTGCGAGCGAACTGATAGAAAAGAGCGGCAAATGCAAGTCCCAACAAAGCACCGATCGACTTGCCAATATCAAGGTGCTTTAAATTATCTTTCGCGACAACGAGCGTCTCCAGCCGTCCAAGGTAGCTGCCAAAAATTAGCGCCAGCTGGAAACCGAGGTAAATTCCTGCAGCGAGTGTAAATCCCTCTGGATAGATCAGGATGGCGAGGACACTGATGAGTGCAATTAGCTCAACGCCCAGCGATATGCGAAAGAAGGCGGTGAGATTGAATAAGCTTGAATAGCCGAGCGCGACAAGCCATGTTCCTAAACTGAAGCCAATACCACCGGCAGAAAAGACCTCGGGTGGTAGCGGTGCCATCAGCCCCACATACGCGGTGCCCCAGACGCCCTGAAAAAATGCATTTGTCGCTTTGTAGCCGATGAAAGGCTTAAGTCTGAGGGCAGGATGGGTAATGTCCGACACCTAAAAATCCACGCCTTTACGCGCTTTGACGCCTGCTCTGAAGGCGTGCTTTACCTCCTTGACCTCGGAGACCGTATCCGCGAGCTCTTGCAAGGCCGCGCCACCACCGCGACCCGTAACAACAACGCTTTGCTGATCAGGTCGCTGACGAATCGCTTCTAGCACGGCGGTTTCTTCGAGATAGTCGAAGGACAACATGTACGTCAGCTCGTCGAGGATAACCAGATCGTAGGCCGGGTCATTCAACATGCGCTGCGCTTCCTTCCAAGTGCGCTCGGCTGCCTCAATATCTGATTGGCGATCCTGCGTATCCCAGGTGAAGCCCGTGCCCATCTGGTAAAAATCAGATTCAGGGAGGTTTGCTCGAGCAAATAATTCCTCGCCTGAAAGTTGCTCGCCTTTGATGAACTGGACGATGCCAACGCGATGTCCATAACCCATGGCTCTCATGACCATGCCAAAAGCAGAACTCGTTTTACCTTTACCGTTGCCCGTAAGGAGCAGGACCAGGCTTTTTTCTGTATTCGCAGCCGCAATGGATGCGTCAACGCTTGTCTTTTGCTTTTCCATCGAAGCTTTGTGTTTGGTGTCTTTGCTCATATTACTCGCCTAGATAGAGACATTAATTCCGACGTACAGCGTTCTACCGGGACTGCGGTAGCCGACGATATCAGAGTAGCCCTCGTTGGTAAGATTCTCTGCGCGCACTGAAATATTCAGGTCTTCAGTGACCGCGTAGTTGTAAGAGCCGTCCATGACAGTGTACTCACTGAGTGTTGTGCCGAAGCCGTCGCTACGATCGCTCGTGTAGCGTGCAAGTAGCAACCAGCTAGCTTTCTCGCCATTCAACCGTGCAGATATCTGCGCCGTCGTCTCTGGTCGGTAGGGTAGGTCGTTGCCTGAGGCATCCTCAGCAGAAAGCTCATTGACAAAACCCTCGAGCGTGACACCTTCACCAACAGTCCAAGCCGCAGTGGCTTCAACGCCGCTGAATTGACTGGTGCCAGAGACTTGAATATATCCCCCGGCAAACAAAGCTGGATCGTAGCTATAAATGATTGCATCACTGACCTCTTGATCAAAGTAGGTCAGTTCCCAAGTAGCGCTACTGTGGCTTCCACGCAGTCCCAATTCCCAGCCTTTGCTCTGCTCCTCATTGAGTGCGTTGTCTCTTGCCGCAGAGAGGGTAAAGGGTGATTGATTGGAGCCTACCTCGTAAGGAGAGGGTGCTCTGAACCCCGTTCCAAAGGCTGCTTTGAGCGCTACGCCGTCGAATCCCGTTTCCGCCAAGGCTGTGAGTCGCCATGAAGTATAGCGGCCAAAGTCCTCGTTATCGTCGCTGCGAACAGCGGCCGAAAGTGTAGCGAGGTCACCCGCACGTCGTAGATTGACAAACACAGCCTCATTGTTGCGACTTCTCGCGGTGCCGAAACCGTCGTCGTAGCCTTGCTCATCGATATCAAGACCCACGGTGAGGTCCGTGCCTTCAGACACAGTACGACTGTGAGACAGCGATATTTGCTCGTTTGAGCCTTTCAGTGCGAATTGAAAAAAACCATCGGTGAAGTAAGCCCTATTGCTTTCACTCTCACTGATACTTAACCGAGTTGAGTGCCCATCACTGGTGTGGCGCAAAACCAAGCCGTGGGTTTCATTTTCGTAGGCGTCGGAGCAATCGTTGCTGGAGATGAAGTTGAAGTTCTCGTTGAATCGACCGCATCCGTCGTAGTCGGTGCTTGCATCGACATCGCGCGCGCTGAGTGTCGCAGACCAACCCTTCCACTCAGGGGTGGTGTAGCTCAGCTGAACACTATCGTTCTCATATCCGTCATCGTCAGCAAGCTCTGTGTCGCTTTTAAGTGCGTTGAAACCGTCCATTCCGACGTTGTTGAGCACAGCGGTGAACTCGCCATAGGTCATCGTGCCTGAACTCGCGACGAGTGACTGCGTCTCAAAACCGTAGCCACCGCGCTCAGCAGAGATACCAATGCTGGCCTGCTCGCTACCTCGTCGACTCGTCAGCGAGACCACGCCACCGGCATCAGCGCCCCAGAGAAGGCCCTGGGTTCCTCGCAGTACTTCAACGCGTTCTAGCGAACCCGCCACTATGTGTTCCATCCGCGGCGCAATCTGGGGGGAGGAGGGGTCACTGATGTCGATACCATCGATTAATACACGTGTTCGGAAGCCATCTTGTCCTCGGACGCGAATCCCACTGACCGCGCCCATACCGCCCGTTTGTGTTGTTGAAATGCCGACTTGTGATCGCAATAACTGTGGCAACGTCGCTGAACCCAAGGCAGAGATGAGTTCGCGATCCATGACGTTGACCGAAACAGCGAGTGACTTGATGGGCGTATCGACACGGTCGGCAACAACAACGGTTTCCTCGATTTGATCAGCTGCTGCGAAGTTGGATGTGATAACGAGCGTTACCGCAAGAGCGTGCGATTTTTTCAGTGTCGCCATGTTGGCTCCATTTTCATACGGAGCAATGAGCAGGCAAAGAGACCAGCCGCGTAAACAGCACGAAGCGAACTCCCTGCTGGAGCCCACCGCGCCATCGGGTTTTTGTCATCAGGCAGGTATCGGGCTTTGCATAAGACATGCACTTACCGTTGCGGGGGCAGCGCTGGGTTCTCCAGACTTCCCTTTTAACCTACCCGGGT
>CAJXZI010000034.1 GCA_913063005.1 uncultured Halieaceae bacterium
TCGATCTTTGGAGATATCTCACGGGATAGATTCTGAATTAATTCAAGGTTAGGGGTACGTTGTACACGACTGTAACTGTTTGTAGCGCTGCGTTTCTTTGCAAGGCCGCGGCCGAGACCGCTTTCTGCCAACATCTCACTGGAGGGGTTTGAACACAACTGAGGTTGGCTGCGTTATGTATGGCTGGCACCCCTGTCTTTTTCGAGAGATGTCTAGGCGTCGGCAAGGAAATCTTTGGGTAAGGGCTGTCTCAAGAGGCCAACTAACTTGATCGCGATCATACCCGAGGCCACACCAA
This sequence comes from uncultured Halieaceae bacterium, assembly GCA_913063005.1. Classification (GTDB taxonomy): domain Bacteria; phylum Pseudomonadota; class Gammaproteobacteria; order Pseudomonadales; family Halieaceae; genus Luminiphilus. The sequence continues at coordinate 299 of CAJXZI010000034.1, forward strand.
CACCGACGATAATACCGACCCAAAAGCCGGCTGCACCGTCCGATGCGTTATCAGCATTCATAATGCCCAAGTAGTAGCCGAGCGGGAGGGCGATTAACCAGTAGGCGACCATGGAGGCGATAAACGGGAAAGTGGTTTTTTTATAGGCCCGCATTGAGAATGAGCCCACGATTTGCACGGCATCGATCATTACGAACAGGGCGGCAAAACTCAGTAAGCGCACTGCAAGTAGCGACATGTCCGCCGATTGTGTGTAAACAGACACGATGAGGTTGGGTAGAGAGAGTAGCACCACCATGGTCGTCGCACTAACGGCCACCGAGTAGATAATCCCCGCCTTGAGTGCGCGGTAGACGCCTGCTTTGTCTTGCGCGCCAATTGCATGGCCCATTCTTGTGGCCATTGCGCCGCCAATAGCAAGCATGGGTATGTAGAACATATCCCAAACGTTGAACGCGATTTGATGGGCGCCAATCGCGACATCGCCTAGTGACGACACCAAGAGTGCAATGCCTGTGAAAACGGCGGTTTCGAGGAACATGGTTGCACCGACAGGGAAGCCTAAGGTCAAAATAGATTTTATTGCAGCCGGGTTAGGAGCGACCGGCGTCCAGGGAGGGAGGTACTGTTTGAGCGATTTTTTATTGAGCACATAGACCGTAATGATCAGAGCCGATAGCCACATCGAGATGGCTGTTGCGATCCCGCAACCTTTGGCTCCCATGGCGGGAATATCGCCGAACCCAAAAATAAACATGTAATTCAACGGGATGTTCGCAAAGAACCCGATCACTGCAGCAACGGCAAACGGCGACGTGATGCCAATACCCTGCGTGTGATACCTCAGCGCCATGAAAATTCCAATGGCTGGCAAGCCAAAGGCCACCATGCGAATGTAATCCCCGGATTTCTGCGCAGTGAGAGCATCGATGCCTAGCCAGGGAAGACCAACAGGGCTGATGTAGCACACAGGCGCGACGAGTAAGCTGAGTAGGACTGCCACCCAGAGTGACTGGGGAAGTTGGTCTCTTATGCGTTGAATACGGCCCGCGCCAAAGTCCTGAGCGATGATGGATGAGGACGCAAACATCATCCCAAGTACAATGAGGTAAAGCGGTAGCCAGATATGAAATCCAATGGCGATGGCCGCGAGATCTTTGTCGCCAAATCGCGCAGCCATGATGGTATCGACAACGCCTGTCCCCATTTGTGCTGCCTGAGCTAATAACAGCGGCCAGCCGATGCGCCAGAGTTGCTTTAGCTCGGACCTAAGTGATGTGGATGTTTGAACCATGAGGCCCCTCTTTCGCAGTCCTTCAGACTACCACGAGAGCGATTCCGTGGTCCCACTTTGTGAGTTCGTGAGAGAGCAATATTCCGCTCAGTGAAATTGCAAGGTGAATCGATGCCAAGAACCAATAATTGGTCACCAGTACCAGTACCAGTACCAGTACCAGTACCAGTACCAGTACCAGTACCAACAGGGAGGCCCCTGTCTTACATGGCAGGACTGCAGTCGTTTCCAAGCAAACTCGGCATTAGGCGATGGTTGAAATAAGCGGGGTCTTGAAGGGCCAGTGTGCTATGCTCCGGCCTCTTTAATCAGGACCTTATTGCAATTGTCTGAAAACACCGCACAAACGCCGGAAAACACGGCGCTCGCAGATCACGATATTCTCTTCGAATCGCTCGATCTTGATGACACGCTGATGCGTGGAATCAAGGGGCTTGGGTTTGAAAAATGCTCACCCATTCAAGCGAAGATTCTGCCTTACACGCTTGAAGGGCATGATGCGATTGGAAAGGCGCAGACCGGAACCGGAAAAACCGCAGCGTTTTTGATTACCCTCTTCAACGATTTGCTCAACAACCCGATTGAAGGCGAGCGCTATCTCGCCGAGCCACGCGCTGTGGTGCTCGCACCGACTCGTGAACTGGTCATGCAGATTGCAGACGACGCTCGCCAATTGGGCAAGCACACCGGGTTGAATACGGTCACCCTCATTGGTGGTGCTGACTACGCAAAGCAATTGTCCAAGGTCAACGATTGCGTCACCGATATAGTCGTTGCTACGCCTGGGCGTTTGATCGACTTCATACAGCGCGGGGATATGTTCTTAGATCGCGTTGAATCCCTGGTGTTGGACGAGGCTGACCGTATGCTCGACATGGGGTTCATCCCCCAGGTTAAGCGCATCGTGAGATCAACGCCGAGAAAAGAAGATCGCCAGACGCTCCTGTTCTCTGCGACGTTTAGTCAGGACATCATGAACCTCGCTCAGCAGTGGACTTTCGACCCTATCACTGTAGAAATCGAACCCGAGCGAGTGGCTACAGAGAATGTTGATCAGCGTGTCTACCTTTTGGAGAGCCGAGACCGCCTTAACGTCTTGAAGCGGATCCTCGCTGAACCTGACGCTACCTCAGTGATCGTTTTTGCTAATCGCCGAGATCAAGTGCGCCGAGTTTACGAGAGACTTCAAAAGCAGGGGCTTGAGTGCGGTATCCTGTCCGGCGAGGTGGCGCAGGTTAAACGCACCAAAACGCTCGAGCGGTTTAAATCTGGTCGTATACGCGTCTTAATTGCGACCGATGTGGCGGGCCGCGGTATTCACGTTGATGGTGTCAGCCACGTCGTTAACTATGATCTTCCCGAGGACCCAGAAGACTATGTCCACCGCATAGGACGAACGGGGCGAGCGGGAGAGAAAGGTGTTTCGATCAGCTTTGCCAGTGAGGACGATGCATTCCTGCTGCCTGAAATCGAAGCGCTTTTGGGCGAGCCGTTGAAGTGTTCTCAGGTGCCTGAGGAATTGCTCGCAGATTAGTTCAGACGTCTGCAGCTAACCTAGACGAGCGGGTTGTTTCCAAAACGGTGCCGCTGTCAATTTCTTATGGGCGGTTCCTTTTAGACGGTTCCGTGGGTCGTTACCTTTTGCGGCGTTCTACAACCACCGCGAGCTAAAATATGAGACCTATGCTGTCGGTGCTCAGAAGCCTTCGGTGTCAGCTTTTCTTGTCGGCTATCGGAGGTGTCTCAACTCCTCACACCATAGCAGCGTCGCGCCTGCGACAGCCGCTGGTATCAAAAACAGGTTAAGAATGGGCAGGCCTGACACAAAGGCCACAACGGCACCGAAGGTGATTGACGTTGACCGTCGTGCGCTACATGCGTCACGCACTTCGCGGAAAGGCAGGCGATGGTTATCCATTGGATAGTCGACGAATTGTAAGGACATCATCCATGCGCCCAGCAAGATCCACAAGAATGGCGCCACGATGTTTACTGCGGGTATGAAGCTGATGATAAGTACTAAAAGCGCCATGGGTATGTAGTGCACTATCTTCTGAATCTCGCGAAGAAAACCTCTGGGAATGGCAAGTACCGTTTGCAGGGCTGATGATTGATTAACGTTGCGCTCACCTGTTACATGCTCTTCGACCCGCTCGGCCAACAGGCCGTGAAACGGCGAGGTTAGGAACAGCACAATGAAGACAGATAGGTAGCCCGAAAGCAGTGTCCCGAATAGCCAGATCAGCGGTGTGACGATCCAGCTTAAGAACTCCCAATCACCCACGATATTACTGCTGTATTCGATATAGAGTCCCGACATAGCTTGATAAATGGCACTGGCCATCAATACAAAAACCGCAATATTTGCCAACAGTGGAATGATTACGAAGCGGCGAAGTCCCGGTTGTGTGAGTAACCCCAAACCTCGGAAGAAGTAGCCAAACCCTGAAAGTGAATTCGCCATTGGTAATAGTCTCGACCAAATTTGTTGCGCGTTGAAACGTATGTCTTGCGCTTGGTGTGACTATACTACGAAGCGGTGCTTGTGGAATGTGTCGGTTTTTTAAGGCTTCACTACCCCACTCATTTGTAAGTGAGCTAGACACCAGACGTTAGTCAATGATGAGAGTGCAGAACTGTGCAGGATGACGATTTATTTGCCAGCGAAATGAGCGGTGTTAAACCACTCAATCGTGATCCACGGGAGCGATTGGTCAAGGCGGATCGGACTGACAGTGCGGTCAGACGACAGGCGGCAGTTGCTTCACCCTCGCGTTCGGATAATAAGCTGACGGATGACGGTATACCGCCTCTCGACGCTTGGTATGTGCTCGAGTTCAAACGTCCTGGCATCCAGAATGGTGTCTATCGAAAGCTGCGCTTGGGTCACTATGACATTGAGGCGCGTTTAGACCTTCACCGCATGACAGTCGCAGAAGCGCGAGTTGAAATCTGGTCTTTTTTCAAAGAAGCTCGCCGCCTGGGTCTTCGGACCTTGCTAATTACCCATGGGAAAGGCTTGGGTAACAAGGAGAAGTCGGGCTCCGGGGTGTTGAAAGGCTATGTTGATCATTGGCTCAGGGACATTGAGGACGTTCAGGCGTTCCACTCTGCTCAGCCCCAGCACGGTGGCACCGGGGCTGTGTACGTGATGCTCAGGAAAAGCGAGGAAAAGAAGCGCGAAAATCGCGAGCGCTTTCTCAAGGGGCGCGTGCAGGACGTCTAACTGAGTAATTGCTCATCATTAGGCACAACCGCCAATGGGGTAATTCTCGTTAGCTGAGTTTTTCCTTTAGCAGTTGATTGAGCATTTGAGGGTTGGCTTGACCTTTAGATGCTTTCATTGCCTGCCCCACAAAGAAACCGATGAGTTTCTTCTGCTTCCCCTCATCAGCTGCTCGATATTGCTCAACCTGCGCCGGGTTGTTGGCAATGAGGTCGTTCACGATCGTCTCCAACGCGCCGGTGTCACTAACCTGCTTCAGGCCCTTTTGCTCAATGATCTCATCGACATCGGAGCTTCCATCCCAAAGCGCGTCGAAAACAGTTTTTGCCATTTTGCTGGATAGCGTACCGTCATCAATGCGGATAATGAGGTCCGCGAGCGTTTCAGCGACCAGTGGGCTTTCGTTAAGTGTAGTGCCGGATTTATTTAGGTTCGCGCTAACATCACCTAATATCCAGTTCGCTGCTGATTTGGGGTTATTGCAGCGCGCTGACACGGCTTCGAAAAACTCTGCCGTCGCTCTGTCCTGAGTTAATAGCGATGCGTCGTATTGGCTGAGCCCAAGCTGATCGGTAAATCGCGCGCGCTTAACCGCCGGCAGCTCGGGGAGTTCTGCTCGAATCCGTTCGATCGTTGTGTCATCCACAACCACAGGCAATAGATCGGGGTCGGGAAAGTATCGGTAGTCGTTTGCGACTTCCTTTGATCGCATCGAGCGCGTTTCATCCGCGTCGGGATCAAATAATCGAGTTTCCTGTGTGACCTCTCCGCCACTCTCTAGGATATCTTGCTGACGCTCGGCCTCGACGTAGATAGCGCGCTCAATGAAGCGGAAGGAGTTTATGTTCTTGAGTTCAGTGCGTATCCCGTATTCCTCTTCACCCTCGAGTCGCAATGACAAATTAACGTCACAGCGCATCGAACCCTCGGCCATATTGCCGTCTGAAATGCCTAGGTAGGTTACGAGCGCATGCAATGCTTTGAGGTAGGCTACGACTTGATCGGCCGTTCTGAAGTCAGGCTCGGTGACCACCTCCAGTAAGGGAGTGCCCGCTCGATTCAGGTCGATACCGGTTTGATCGGGAATCGCATCGTGTACTGATTTGCCCGCGTCCTCCTCGAGATGTGCGCGCAAAATACGCACGGGGAAGATCGATCCATCTGGCATGGGTACGTCAAACACGCCTTCTTTGACGATGGGCTCAAAGAATTGGGAGATCTGATAGCCCTTTGGGAGGTCGGGGTAAAAGTAATTCTTTCGATCAAAGCGAGATATTTTGCCGATCTCGGCACCTACACCGAGCCCAAAAATAATCGCCTTAGTCACAGCTTCGTGATTAAGCACCGGAAGGGTTCCCGGCAGTGCCATATCAAGTGGATTGGTGTGATTGTTCGGGTCGGCACCAAAGGTCGTTGAAGACGACGAGAAGATCTTTGATTGTGTTGCGAGCTGGAGGTGAACCTCCAATCCCATCACTTTTTCCCAGCGCATCAGTGACGTTCCTCCAAAGTTGGCGTCAAGTTGTGCCATGTTGTTCGTTGCTGGAATTGGTGTGCGAGTTTCAATATGTCGACCTCGCCAAATCGGCGACCAATTAATTGCATGCCAACGGGAAGACCACCGACCAGTCCAGCGGGAATACTCATCGCGGGCAAGCCTGCAAGGTTTGCGCCGATAGTAAAGACATCTTCCATGTACATGTCTGTGATCGACTTCGAGCTGTCATTCAAAGCGAAGGCGGTGTTCGGGGCAGACGGCCCAGCAATGACATCAACCTGTGAGAGTACGTCATCGTATTCCTGAGCAATGAGTCGGCGCACCTGCTGAGCCTTCATGAAGTATTCATCGTAGGACGCTGCAGAGAGCGTGAAAGCTCCCACCAGAATACGTCGTTTCACCTCGTCCCCGAATCCCTCGCTGCGAGAGCGTAGATACAAGTCTTGAAGGTCGACAGGATTTTCGCAGCGGTAGCCATAGCGCACTCCGTCGTAGCGCGATAGGTTCGCTGAGGCCTCGGCAGGCGCGATAATGTAATACGTCGAGACGCCGAGTGACGTTGACGGCAATGATACGTCAACCAATTTGGCACCCATTCCTTCGAGTTCCGCTAGGCTCGCTTCAATGGCCGCAGCAACGTCGGAGTTTAAATCGCTTGAGAAGAATTCTTTAGGAACACCTACGCGCATGCCCTCAATCGTGTCGGTTAAGTGCGAGGAGTAACGGGGTACAGATTGATCTGCACATGTGGAGTCGAGTGGGTCGGCACCAGCCATAGCCTCGAGCACCAGTGCGCAGTCTTCGGCCGTTCTTGCCATTGGACCTGCCTGGTCCATCGATGATGCGAAGGCAATCATGCCGTATCGTGATACGCGTCCGTAGGTAGGCTTTAGGCCAGTGATGCCACAAAGCGCTGCCGGCTGTCTAATCGAGCCTCCTGTATCCGTGCCTGTTGCAAGTGGTGCTAGTCCTGCGGCAACCGCCGACGCTGACCCGCCAGACGAGCCGCCTGGCACCCGAGAGGTATCCCAGGGGTTCTTGCAAGCGCCAAAGTAACTCGTCTCGTTCGATGAGCCCATGGCGAACTCGTCCATGTTGGATTTGCCCAGCGTTATCATGCCGGCATCGTCGAGTCTCCTGACAACGGTCGCGTCATAGGGAGCGACAAAATTGGCGAGCATTTTTGACGCGCAAGTAGTGGGCAGTCCCTGGGTGCAGAAGATATCTTTGTGCAGCATCGGTATGCCAAGTAGAGGGCTGTCATTACCCTTTTCCCTCGCCTCGTCAGCTTGAGTCGCCGCTTTCATTGCGTTCTCTTCACTCGAGGAGATGACGGCATTTAACTCCGGGTTCAGATCAGAAATACGGGCTAACGCATCGCGCGTGAGCTCGACGCTTGAGACATCGCGGTTGGCAAGTTTACTGCGTAAGCTGGCAACTGTTTGGAAGGATGAAGTCATTAATCAATTACCCGCGGTACTAAAAAGTAGTTTTGCTCAGAAGCGGGTGCGTTCTGCATGAGGCCTGCGCGATCGACCAAGGTCTCCACCCTGTCTGTGCGAAGCGGTTGGGATTCGGTGCAGGGGTTGACCATGGGATTTACGCCGTTGGTGTCGACCATGGTGAGTGCCTCAAAGAGAGCCAAGGTCTGATTAAACTCTTTGGTGACTTTGTCTATGTCGCTATCAGCAATGGTGAGACGCGCTAATTCAGCCACGTCTCTGACTGTTGTTGTCTGAGTCACGGTACTACCTGCTAGATCTGGGTTGAAGTGTGAAACTATCATAATCCAGCTTGCTCAAAAACTGTCCGATTGTTACATTTCACCGAGATATTGCATTACGCTGGCTGGGGCCAGTTTTCGGGAGAGGCGGCGCCCGAGTAGTTGGTGAGGGGGCTCATTGACTACGATGTACACCAAGTACCAATCCATGGGCAGAAAACAATGCTAAAGCGCTTACGAGGGATGTTCTCAACCGATCTGTCGATCGACCTCGGAACGGCCAACACCTTAATTTATGTAAAAGACCGAGGGATCATTTTAGATGAACCTTCGGTAGTCGCGATTCGCGTGCACAACGGTCAAAAATCGATTGAAGCGGTTGGCACAGAGGCGAAGCGTATGCTGGGCAGGACACCCGGTAACATCACGGCAATTCGGCCGCTGAAAGACGGTGTGATCGCTGATTTTCAAGTCACGGAGAAAATGCTTCAGCACTTCATTTTGAAAGTACACGACCAGCACTCCTCTTGGTTGCGACCGAGTCCTCGTGTGCTCATTTGTGTGCCGTGTCTTTCGACCCAAGTTGAACGTGAGGCGATCCGTCGCTCTGCCGAGGGTGCAGGCGCCCGTGATGTCAGGCTCATTGAGGAGCCAATGGCGGCGGCCATCGGCGCTGGTCTCAAGGTCGAAGAGGCCGTTGGTTGTATGGTGGTGGATATCGGTGGTGGGACTACCGAAATCGCGTTGATTTCTCTCAGCGGTGTTGTGTACAGAGACTCGATCAGGGTTGGTGGCGATCGCTTCGACGAGGCAATTGTGGCTCACGTGCGTCGTCGTTTTGGTTGCCTGATTGGTGACGCGACGGCGGAGCGAATCAAGCAAGAAGTAGGTTGTGTATGGGTGAATAGCGAGCAGCGCGAAATTGACGTTCGCGGGCGTCACCTCGCTGAGGGTGTGCCAAGAACCTTCACGCTCAATAGCACTGATGTCATGACTGCGCTCGAGGAGCCGGTCGACGCGATTATTCGTGCAGTCAGAATGGCACTTGAACAGGCGCCACCTGAGCTTGCAGCGGATATTGCTGAGACGGGCATTGTGCTCACCGGTGGCGGCGCTTTATTGCGCGACCTTGATGCGCGCATTGCTGAAGAAACAGGGTTGCCCGTGCTGATTGCGGAGGATCCCCTTACCTGCGTGGTTCGGGGCGGTGGTATGGCACTAGAATTGATGGACAACTACTCACTGGACCTGATGTCGACCGAGTAGCACTCCAAGGTCAACACCACCAGAGGAGCCTGTCATCGCAACGCTTTTTTCACGACCAAAGTATCTGACGCTGAGATTGCTATCACTGGTTTTGGCGGGGTGGTTGCTTTTTGGTTTGGCTCGTGAAACATCTTTCGTTAAGCAGTTGAGTGGCTGGGGCGCTGATATCAGCGCAGTGTCTCTATCGATTATTGAAATACCAAAAGGCCTTTTTCAGTCTGCGATCGAATACTCAGAGTCACGCGGTCAAATGCGAGCGCGGATTCAAGAGCTAGAGGATCGGAATCTTATTCTCAGTGCGAGAGCTCAGCGCATGGAGGCATTAGCGGCTGAGAACATGCGGTATCGGGCAATGCTTAATTCACCTGTTGCTGATGATGCTACCATGTTCGTAGCTCGCATCATTGCTGTGTCGCCTGATCCTAACAGGCATCTCTTGACCATTGATCGGGGGGAGCGCGATGGGGTCAGTGAAGGTGCCCCTATTTTGAACGCGGATGGTGTCATGGGGCAGCTGGTGCAAGTTGGGGTGTCAGCAAGTCGAGCTCTACTCGTTACCGATAGCCAACATGGCCTGCCTGTATTGAATAATCGAACAGGGCAGCGTGGAATTGCTGAAGGTGTGGGCCAGTTCAATCGGCTGCTCGTGAGAAACTTGGCGAGTACGTCGGAGGTTGCGGTGGGCGACTTGTGGGTAACCTCAGGTTTGGGAGGGCGGTTTCCTGCGGGTTACCCGGTGGGCGTCACTGTTGGGACGACAACTTCTGCTGATGCAGCCTATCTCACCGTATCACTTGAACCGCTTGCGAAGCTCGATGTTGAGAGTCACGTACTCATCCTCACCAGCACTGAGCCTGAATAGGTCTCTTGATATGATGGATCAGCGCAGTGTTTACGGCTCAATGTTGTGTTCTATCGTGTTGGCCACATTGTTATTGCAGACCATTTACACGCCGACCCTTGGCGATTGGCTTCCTAGAATCATCGAGCTTTGTGCCTGCTACTGGATAATCGTGTCACCTGCGACATTTGGAATCATTTTCGCTTTTCTAGTGGGGGTTCTTGTGAGCTTACTCGAGGGTAGCTTCCTCGGGAGTGCGTCAATCGGTCTATCGCTAGTAGCGTACGTTTTACTGGGTAATATTCATACTATCCGTCAGCTCGATGCCATATCTCAGTCGCTACTGATCTTTCTTCTCATCGCTATTTACTTGGCATGCCATCGACTCACACTGTCATTGGTTGGTGTGTCAACAGACGGGCTCTCTTACCTGCTTTCGGCGGGTGTGTCGGCCCTAGTTTGGCGCCCGTTTTGTGCGGGCTTGAATCGGGTCCGATACGAATTAGGGCGGCTCTTGTGAGCGTCATATTTGTATGAGGGTCATAGGTTTATGAGAGTCACTCTGGCCAGTGCAAGTCCTCGGCGGCGAGAGTTACTCTCATTCCTGTTGAGGGAGTTCGATTGTTTCTCGGCTGACATCGATGAGACGCCTCGTCCCTATGAAGCGCCCGACAATTACGTGCTTAGAATGGCGATAGAAAAAGCTGCAGCGGTAAATAGTGAGCAAGGCGCGGTTATTGGGTCTGATACGGTGGTCGTTTTATCCGGCAATATTTTGCAAAAACCGACCTCTATTGAGGATGCGCGGGGAATGATAAGCGCTTTGAGTGGTCAAACTCATCATGTGATGACAGCGGTTGCGCTCATGGCAAATGGTGATTTAAGGACCGTGGTGTCCACAACAAAGGTAACGTTTGCGCCGCTTGATAACGCCGTTATCGACGCTTATCTCACTACGGATGAGCCTTGGGATAAAGCCGGCGCCTATGGCATTCAAGGGCTTGCAGGGTCTTTTGTGCGCGCTATCGAGGGAAGTTACAGCTCAGTCGTTGGTTTGCCTCTCTGCGAGACGAGAGAGCTGCTCGAGGGCGTGGGCATTCGCACCCGGGTGACTGCTGCGCATGCTTGAGCGAGCCTATCGGTTTACTGTCGGATTCCTGTGGCGAACCGTGTTGGTGTTGCTCGTTGGACTTGCAGCGGCCGTTAGCTCAACAACCGTACTTTTATCAATGTTGCCTTCGGTAAATGAGGTCTTGGCGGAGACGATCGAAGCGCGCACCGGCTTTGGAGCCCGTATAGGATCACTCGAAGGGGAAATGTCGGGTTTTCGACCAAGGCTGACAGTGGCAGACCTCAGTCTCACCCAAGCGTCGTTGCAGGGTAACGCTCACGCTGCACACGGTGCCGCTCAAGCTGCCTCCCAAACCGGTTCTCACAACACAGGCTCGGATGCACTCATTTTCCAGGCGAGCACCTTGCAGATAACCGTTAACCCATGGCGAAGTCTGCTTCAACGCCAGCTTATCTTATCGGAGGTGAAGGCACGTAATGTAGAAATTCCTGCAAGACTGGAGAATGCCGCGGGCAGTATTGTCATTCCTATTGATCCTGGCATTTTTGCAAGTGAGATAGAGAGGCTGACCCTACAAAACACGCGTGTGATGTTGCTGAGAGATCAAGGAGAGGATGAGGATGAACTCCTCCTTGAGGTGGATCTAGATTTAAAACGTGATGGTAGCCGACGCGAGTTGCAGCTTAGTGCGCGTGGTAGTGGTGATCTGACCATCAACGCAGCCGGATCAGGTGTTGGGGATCCTTTCGATCTGCGTGGGTTCAGAGGAAACATCGAAGGGCAAATTACTGCAACTGATATTGCCGTAATGGCCGCGTTTTTCGATCTGCCGGTATCTGGAAACGGGGATATCCTTTTTTGGACTGATGCTGCCGATGGCTTGTTTACGTCGACGTTCAAGGCTGATGGCGAGGTATCCATCCAAGCCGACGCAAATTCATCGAACCAAATCGCTTTGTCAGTACTGGGTGTCGCTGAATCACAAGGAATCGGTACTTGGCTCAATTTCGATACCATCGATCTTGCACTCGATGGAACGCGCTTGGCATTAAAAGACGTGCATCTCGGCTTGCTCGAGGATTCGTGGTCGGTAGTCATGAATGACGTAGACATTGCAGATGCTACCGCCACCGTTATCGGCACCAACTTAATTCCGGAAGAGATTGTTGAAAGAGTTAAACCCATGCGTCCTTCAGGGCGAATTAATGCAGTGAGTGTGTCAGGGGATTACGGGAAGCTGGATATTCGACGGGTAGCTATAGACGTGGACAGCTTTGGCATTGTTGAAAACGCGCCATTACCCGGTGTCACCAATCTTTCAGCGACGGTAGGCTACGAGAACGGTGCCGGCACCATACAAATCCAAAGCGAAGATTTTTCTTTCTCGATTCCCACTCAGTTCAAAGACCCGCTGGCACTTGGTAGTGTTTCGGCCGTTGGTGAGTTTGCCGTCATTGAGGATCGAATATTGATTCGGGATGGGCGTGTTTACAGCGACGCGGGCGATTTTATCGCGAAGGGTTTGATCTCTGCGAGTTTACCGCTGAGTGCTGACAGCGCGGTTGGTCCAGAGATAAGTGTTGTACTTGGTGCAGAGAGTGCGCCGTCTGATCGCGTGCTGAAGTTCACACCTTACACGATCGATGCGGAGGCCTATCAGTGGATGCAGTCCTCGATTGGCGACGGCGCTGCGAGGGATGTGGGTTTTGTGATGCGTGGTGGTTTACGCCGCCTAGATTATCCCCTTAGATCTATCCAGCTCTCGGCGCTTGCGGACTTGAAGACGGTGCAGTTGATGCCGGGTTT
>CAJXZI010000035.1 GCA_913063005.1 uncultured Halieaceae bacterium
AGCCCTATATATAGTCAAAAAATAGTCATCCCACGCTATGTAGAAGAGCATGAACAATAAAACCAAACCGAAATTTAATGCTTATACCGACCTGCCACATGAAACAAAACAGAAACCCAGTAAGATCCCGAGGAGTCTTGGCAAGGTTTTTTGTGGGGAGTCGTGAAGACCGCCTAAGTGGACAGTCTCTAAACACAAGCAGTTCATACCCGAACGAATAGTCCTTGTAAGCGCCTAGATAATGACGAAAAAATAGAAAGCTCACATCGTTAGCCGCAGAAAAGGCGATAGAAACAACGGTAATTAACTCAAAAAGGTAAGCCAGTGTCCCGCGAAGTTACTCTTCACATCGATAAGCAAGCTCACAAGTTTTCGTCAGCCCATTACACGATTTTTTCTGCAACAGAGCGTGAACGCTTGCATGGACACAATTATTTTGTGACCGCAAAAATCGTCGCCAAAATGGGCGATAACGGATTCTCAGCTGACTACAACGTATACAAGCGCCGGATCAAAGCGATTTGCGACCGCTACGACGAGTACATGTTGCTACCAGCGTTCTCGCCTTATCAAACCATCGAGCGTGTTGGCGATGAAGTGCATGCGCACTTTGATGGTCGTGTGCTTAAGTTCTTGGCCGACGAGACGTGGGTACTGCCGATTACTAACGTTACGGTTGAAGAGTTGTCTCATCTGTTACTTACGGAGCTCATCGATAGCGAGGCCGACCCTGATTTGATCGAGGTCGAACTCACGGTCTCCTCAGGTAGCGGGCAGGCCGGATCCGCTGTTTGGCGTGCCGATTAAATTTTTTTTAAAAAGTGTGAACTTTTTGCAAAGTGGGCGTTCTTACTAAATATCCAGCAGACGGCATTGCAACGGGGGCAGTGCGAGGGAAACGTTTGAGGGACAGGTGAGAGATCATCTCCCGATTTGAGTGGCTCCTTTAATTCGCCGGCTTTTTAGCCGGCGTTTTTTTTAGCTCAAGGTTTTACAGCATCCCGTTTCATGACCGCTTTAATCGAGTCAGCCGTCTGTGGACCGACGAGCACCTCCTTAACGACACCCTCGCGGTTGATAACCAAGGTGGTCGGGAGGACAGTGGGGCGCTCTACGCCCAGGTGCGGGCTGGGGTCTTCGATGTTCCTAAACTGGAGCCCTAGGGTTTCTGTGTCAGCGGCCAAAGCTTCGCCCGTCTTGCGATCAAAGTTGACACCCAACACCTCGACATCGGCCTCATTGTTTAATTCGTTGAGCTCGGGGATCTCCTCCCTACAAGGTTTACACCAGATGGCCCAATAGTTGATTACCGTCCAGCTATCTCCCTGAAACGGACGCCCGGGGTCTGAGCACCCGGCGAGTAAAAGAACCATTAAAGTTATTGTTAAGTGTTTTAGTGACCGCATATCGCCCTGACTTTTTGTTACTGTCCGAATTATAGCGAGGTCCGACTTCCTCTGACGACGTGATATCGTGACACCTTTCTCGATCTACAGGAGTCGATTGGTGGACCAGCCGTATGTTCTGATCCTTTATTACTCGCGTCACGGATCTACTGAGGCTATGGCGCTTCAGGTTGCGAGAGGTGTTGCGCAGGTTACAGGCGTCGAAGCGCGTTTGAGAACGGTGCCGCCGGTAAGTGCTGAAATTGATCGACCCCAGTTGCCCGATGTGCCAGAGAGCGGTCCCGTTTATTGCGATGATGATGACCTCAGGCATTGCGCAGCGTTAGCGCTCGGCAGTCCCACGCGCTTTGGCAATATGGCCGCACCCCTGAAATACTTTATCGATGGCACATCGCCCCTATGGATGGGTGGGGCCCTTGTTGATAAGCCCGCGGGCGTATTCACCTCAACAGCCTCGCTGCATGGAGGTCAGGAGTCCACGCTACTGAGCATGGCGCTGCCTCTCATCCACCATGGCATGATCTTTGTTGGCTTGCCCTATAGTGCATCGGAGCTCCATTCAACACGCTCTGGTGGCACCCCGTACGGTCCTAGCCATTGGGCAGAGGGCGGTTCGCAGGACGGAGAATTATCGCAACACGAAGCTGCTCTTTGCCAAGCGCTTGGTAAGCGACTTGCTCGTCTAGCGTTAATGGAAATACCGTCATGATGTTGCGTGGAAAGCTAACAAGTCGACTTTGGAGCACTCTCTGGTTTCTCAGTGCCGCGCTCATTATCCAGGGGGCGCTCGAGGTCTTTGAGCTCGGCGCACGATGGCCCGTTTGGTTGCTCTCTGTGGCGCCGCTACTTCTCTTTCTGATAGGCGTGGCACGCGATAGCCTCCACTGGCTGATTTGGTATTGTCTGCTTCTCCTGTTTTACTTCATCAGTGCTGTTGAAGATACATTCGCGAGACCTGACAACCTGATTGTGGTGAGTGGCTTGGTGATCGTCGTTTTATTGTTTTCGACCTGCACGGCGTACATTCGTTTTAGGGGGCGTGAAAAACGTGCTTTTGAAGAGCAGCGTGTGTCTAGCGAGTAGAGCGCCCAGAGAAAGGTGTGAAGGCAAGTTTGCAGGTGGAACTTGCTCGTGTCAGTCACTCTTGGAAGTGGGTTTTGGAAGCAAATCTTAGAAGCAGCTCTGGATAGACAGCACCGAGAACAAATTAAACTTATACATTGAAGACACGTAACTGAGAGAGCTATTGATGGATTTTTTGAGAGCGATTTGGCGAATTTTGGCGGGGATCAGCAAGGTAATCACGGTATTAGTGCCCTTGGTGTTTGTTGGTATTTTCGTAGTGGCATTCTCAATTAGCCTCTCGGAGACGGTCCCGGAGCCTTTGCCAGAGCGGGCCGGCTTGCTGATAGCACCTGAGGGGCGATTGGTTGAAAACAGAACACCGCTTGAACCTATTGATGCGCTCTTTGCAAGCGAAATGGGTGGTGAAATATTGCTCTCCTCGCTCATCAGGGCGATTGATACCGCAGCTGACGATGATCGCATTACATCGATCGTCCTCGATCTCGAGGACTTAGCGGGGCCATCTACGAGTCAGTCGATGGAGATCATCGAGGCAATTGACCGTTTTTCTGCGTCGGGCAAACCCATTGTTGCTGTGGGTGACTACTACAGTCAGTCTCACTACCTGCTGGCGTCGCAGGCCGATGAGATCATTCTCCACCCAGAAGGCGGTGTGAGTTTGATGGGGTTTGGTGTCTACCGAACTTATTTGAAGCGGTTTTTGGAAAACATACGCGTCAACTTCCACGTTTTTCGCGCTGGCGAGAATAAATCCGCAGTAGAGCCTTACCTCCGTGACGATATGTCACCACAAGAGCGCGTTGTTGTTACCCGTTGGATTAATAGTCTCTGGGATGATTACACCGCGCAAGTTGAGGCGGGTCGAGGCAAGAACGCCGGTGACGTTACCGATTTCGTGAATGACTTTCCCTCAAAGCTGGAGGCCCATGGTGGTGATCTCGCGAAGGTGTTTTTGGAAGAGGGTTACGTTGACGCGCTGCTGAGTGGTGAGGCTATGGAAGCGCGCGTCACCGAAATTGTCGACGCAGTAGACGATGAAGGCGAGGTGGCTCTCGTGGGGTTGCGTCGGTATCTCATGGATATTCGGCAACCCATCGACGAAGCGGCGACAACGATTGCGGTCGTGCCGATTGAAGGCACGTTGATTCCTGGTGAGAGCGTACAGGGCTCTGCCGGCAGTGAGACAATTGTCGATCAACTCACTGAGGCGATGGATGCAGATGCTGCGGCAATTGTGTTGAGAATTAATTCGGGCGGTGGCAGCGTTTTTGCTTCCGAAGAAATTCGGAGCAAAGTTCGAGAAATTTCGGAGGCAGGCGTACCCGTGGTTGCCTCAATGGGGGGCGCCGCGGCGTCAGGTGGTTATTGGATTGCGGCTGAGACTGATCAAATCTGGGCACTGCCAACAACCATCACCGGCAGCATCGGCGCCTTCTCAGTATTCCCCACCATTGAGGGCGTATTTGACTATTTTGGTGCTAGCGTGGATGGCGTGGGTACAACCAATATGGCGAGCGGGTTCGATCCTGCCCAGCCGCTGGACGAGAACACTAGTCGCATTTTTCAAGCGGTCATTGATGGTATCTATCAGGAGTTTCTGGCGCTTGTTTCAAAGGGGCGAGGCATGACAATAGCGGAGGTTGACGAGATTGCTGGCGGAAAAGTGTGGATCGGTCGACAGGCACTTGAGATTGGACTGGTTGATGAGCTCGGTAGTTTGAAAGACGCCGTTGCCGCGGCCGCAGAGCTTGCAGGTGTCGAGACGTACGAGGTTGAGCGCTTTGGGACGCCGATTTCACCGCAGCAGTTAGTGCTGGAAGAGTTAGGCAAAAACCTGCAGGTATCCATGCCCTCTACCCTCGAAAGTGCCATGGTGTGGCTATCACCACTCCAAGAGCCGCTGACTGTTCTGTCGAAATTACAGGATCCAAAGCACGTCTACCTTCAATGCTTCGACTGTAATTATGCTAACCAACATTGACCTACCGATTGAGGATCGCGACGGCGCCGTTTTAGCAGCGACAATACTGCTGGTCAGAGACGGCGATCACGGGTTGGAAATTCTGCTGCTCAAGCGAAACGCCAACGCTAAAAATATGGCGGATGTATGGATGTTTCCCGGTGGTAAGATCGATGAGGAGGACGCGGGCAGCACTGAGCTTGAGCGGGCAGCAAGAGGTGGGCTGAGAGAGTTGTGCGAGGAGGCAAGCGTGTCACTTGAGCTCGATGCTCTCACCACGTTTTCACATTGGTTAACACCCGCAGGTCAAAAACGCCGCTTCGCAACCTGGTTTTTTATCGCAGCTTTACCCCCAGGTGAGACGGTAGAAGTAGACGGCGAAGAGATGGTGGAGGCTGTGTGGATGTCTCCGGCCGACGCTGTCGGCAAGCATCGTGCAGGGACATTGCGACTACCGCCGCCCACCGTGGTGAGCCTAATCGATGTCTCTAACAGTGATACTGTCCTCGAAGCCATCCAGCGAGCCAGTAAACGACAACCGCCTTACTTCTATCCAAAAATCTTGGCTGATAAGCCGGACGACATCGTCATGTTATATCCAGGTGATGCTGGTTATGAGTCGGGTGAACGAGAAGCTGCAGGCGATCGTCACCGAGCGTTTTGGGTGGACGGCGTGATTGATTACCAGCGCAGCTTCGCGTTCCCTGCCGCATCCCGCGCTCGCCAATCAGTGGGCTCCCGCTAAAACGTTGAGCGACTAAGGCCAGCGACCTGGCAGGCCGATTTCACCGATACACCTTGGCTTACCAGTTCAATCACTGCCTCACGACGCTCGTCCATTACTCACCTTTTTTTAATGAGTGCCTTCGTCGCCTCGTGAGTGAGGCTGAGCTCGGCAAACATCCGATTCAGACGATCGTTTTCTTCCTCTGGGTCCTTTATGCGACGCAGGCCAGACGCCTCCATACCACCGTACTTGGACTTCAAGTTTTAGTGCGACGCAGAGCGAATACTATGTTCCCGACAATCGTCCCAACCTTGGCGCCGGCATCGACTTGCTTCAACACGCCGACACTCTGGCTTTTAGTAAATCGTGATGTCTTCATTGCAGCCCGCTGTGCTCATTCCCACAAGAAACTCCAATCAGTGATGTCTCAGATTGAGGGAAGTGGACATTACCCCTAAACTTTTGCCCGCTAATAATGGGTAACACTAGGCGTCGTGCAGTTGTTGTTCGACCGCTGCCAGAACCTGAACAACTAAGCCTGAACAACTAAGCCTGAACAACTAAGCCTGAACAACTAAGATAGGCCCCGTTGATAGTCAGCGATGCGTCTCAAGTCGATGGCATCCAGCGTGCGCCGGGCAAGCGTTGGCTTTGCTTGCGCACTTGCTCATCAAATAAAGACTGCATGTGGGTCTCTGCTTTGGCGGCTAGTCGGCGCGAGATCATGGTGATGGGAAAAATATAGATTTCCTGGTCTCGATACCTCAGCGCGCGTGAGCGCCCAGCACGATCGCGGTAAACGACCCAGTCAAAACTGAGCTCCTTGGCGAGTAGGTCACCAAAAACAATGCCCATGGCCTGTTGCGTTTTGGCGTCTTCTTGGTCGATCCAGCGGCGGTCAATAATGATTTGGAGGGTGTCTAGGTCCCTCGCCGGGTTCCCGGAGAGCCTCCGGCCGAGTCGATTGGCGAGGTCTTCAACCGCAGCCCGTTGTTGCTCCATGTACTGTTTATCGATTGAACTCAAGGGACGTATCTGAACGTCGAGATCTGAACTATGCGCAGTCTCTACGGTCAAAGCTGTGACAAAAAAAACAAACGACAGAAACACCCAACTTAGTCCCGGTAAAACCGGTTGTGAAACGGCGCTCGACATGGATAATTGCGGCCTCATATTAATCCTCACTACGAATTTCCTCGCCTCAGGAGTACGCTGATGATAACCGGAAGCATCGTTGCGCTGGTAACCCCGATGACAGAAACGGGGGATATCGATTGGGCAGCGCTCGAGCGACTTATCGATTGGCACATTGCCAGCGGTACGGCAGCACTGGGCTTGGTGGGTACAACGGGTGAAGCATCTACCTTGAGTCACCCAGAACATCGTGAGGTTATCCGCTTTGGTGTGAGTCACGCGGGAGGGCGCATCCCCATCATGGCGGGCACGGGCTCGAATTCGACCTTGGAGGCCGTTGAGTTGACGGTGGCAGCCGCAGAGGCGGGTGCTGATTGTGCGCTGCTAGTCACGCCATATTACAACCGGCCCACGCAAGAGGGGCTGTATGAGCACTTCAAAGCGGTAGCAGGTGCGATCAATTTGCCGATCGTGCTATACAATGTTCCATCGAGAACGGGCTGTGATCTCTCCTCAGAGACGGCACTGCGTTTGAGTCAGATAGAAAATATTGTCGGCTTGAAGGACGCGACCGGTGATGTTGCGAGAGGGGCTGCTCTGATACAGGCACTACCAGAGGGCTTTGCAGTCTACTCGGGCGATGATGGCACCACTTGCGATCTACTCGCAGCCGGCGCATCGGGTTGCATATCAGTTACCGCGAATGTGGCGCCTGCCCAAATGGCGAATATGTGTAAACTGGCTCTCTCAGGCGATATGGCCGCGGCGCGCGCGGTTGATGATAGCGTAAGGGCGCTGCACGATACGCTCTTCCTCGAGCCAAACCCCATCCCTGTGAAGTATGCGATGGGGCAGATGGGTTTGATTGAGCCTATGATGAGATTACCCCTGACGCCACTGAGCGAGACGCATTGGGAAACATTGAACAAGGCGATAAACGAATGCATAAAATAAAAAGGCAAATGCATAAACCAAAAAGTGGTGCCGCATTACTCGCACTGACGTTGCTCGCAGGCTGTAGCCTTCTGCCCGAATCAGTGAACTTGGTTCCCTGGGAAACCGAGACTGAGCTTTCCGGAGATTACGAAACTGCCATCGAGACGGCGCCGATAGCAGTGCCTCAGGATTTGGACTCTGAAGCAATCCAACAGGGATACCCTATCCCTGAGGTGGCCGTAAATATTGCAATACCGGTGACAGGTAAGGTGCCACGTCCTGCGCCGTTGACCGCAGGCTCTCAAGTGGATGCCGTCCGCCTGCAGCGACTAGGCGGTAACAGTTGGGCTGTAGTCAATGTAGCGCCGGGTCAATTATGGCCGCAGGTTCGTGCTTTCTTGGTGAGTAGTGGTATTGGCGTTGCTAGCGTGGATGCCACCGGCGGTTTAATCGACACCGATTTCGTACTGTTACAAGATCGCGAACTTGAATCTCGATTCCGCTTTCGCGTCGATTCTGGTGTGCAGCGAAATACTTCTGAATTGCACGTACTCCAGCAAAATCAGGCGAAGGATATTGATTTAACGTCATGGCCTGAAAGCTCGGACGATGATGATCTTGAGCAAAAGATGCTTCGCAACATCGCTCAGTTTATTGCGAATAACGCCGAGGCAGCGCCGGTATCGATGATGGCTGGACAGGCAATGACGGGTGCTGGACGGATCGCACTCGAAGAAACCTCGGCAGGTGCACGGCTCAAATTGGCGCTGCCTTTCAATCGCGCCTGGGCGGCAACAGAAAAAAGTTTTGCCGACGCGGGTTTTCGCGTGGACGACAAGAATCGTAGCGCGGGCCTATTTTACGTAACTTACCTCGGCCCAGATGGTGAGGACGAGGACGGTTGGTTCGGCTGGCTCTGGGGCGGTGGTGATAGTGACGATCCACTCATTGGCCGTGAGTTTCAGGTGATGCTAAGCACCGAGGAGCAGGAGCTGATCTACATCGATGTGCTGGATTCCCAAGGAAATGCTATTGATCAGGTTGAGCAACAAGGTTTACTGATTCTTCTGCAGGGCAACATTACCTAATGTTGCGACTCGCCTCACTTGGCTCTGGCAGTAAAGGTAACGCAACACTCATCGCCTCCCAAGACACAGTCTTGTTGATCGACTGTGGCTTCCCGGTGCGAGAAATGATGGCGCGTTTACCGCGCTTGGGCTTAGAGGTCACAGACATCGATGCGGTGTTGGTGACACACGAGCACTCGGATCACATTGCGGGTGTTGCAGCATTATCCAAAGCCGCGTCAGCACCTGTTTACGCTACTTATGGTACTCGACAATCGGGTAAGTTGGATTCAGTACGGACTGTGGTGGAGATTGAGAGCGATTCATCATTTGCCGTGGGCGATATCGACGTGAGAGCGATAACTGTGCCTCACGACGCAAGGCAACCTGTGCAATATCGTTTCTTCCACAACAGTGTTGCCGTTGGCGTTCTTACTGACCTTGGCTGTGTCTCGCCCCATGTGCAAGAAGCCTTTTCAGGCTGTGACTTGTTGCTACTCGAATTCAATCACGATCTGGAGATGTTACGTCGTGGCCCATATCCCGCAGCACTAAAGCGTCGCGTTGCTGGTGATTTCGGACACCTCAATAACGAGCAAGCAATGACCATGCTTGTATCCATGACCGACGGTACGCCGAAGGTTGTGGTCGCTGGCCATATCTCCGAGCAAAATAATTCTTTAGAAGCGGTTTCCGCGCTACTGGACGAGTGGTCAAGGCAGGTGAATGCGCAGGTGTTCTACGCGACCCAGAGTCAGGGGTTTGACTGGATATCGCCTGACGCCGCAGCACTCTCGGTCAACGTTGCCTGATCGGCTAGAAACTCCTTCGGGGGCGTTCGCTTCCATCGACGATTACTCCACAAGTAGCTCTCTGGCTGGAGGCGGATTGTTTCCTCTGCAAGTTCGACGTAGCGCTCTATTAACGCTTCCTGAGAGATAGATTGGGGCTCCTTACATATCTCAAGAAGCTCGATCTCATAAAAACCTCGTTCTACACGGTGAACGCGGACAAAGTAGACCGGATAGTGCGTGATATTCGCCAAGGTTGCCGGTCCGAGAAAGAAGCCTGCCGGCTGGTTCATAAAGGTCGTCCAGTGCGCAGTTTCGTTTTTACCCGGTGCCTGATCGGCGAGTAGCGCCAATACTCTGGGTGTCCGGCGATTTCTCAGTACGTGCCGTCCCATTGCTTTCATTGTGACAAGCGTTCCACCCCATCTTCCCCGAGACTCGAGCGCGAAGCGATCGGCTCCTTTATCGTGAAGGGGCTTGTAGACCCCATCAAAGGGCGCAGATGCGGCAAGACTGGATCGCTGTACCAGCCACTCCCAGTTTCCATGGTGTATTGAAAGTAATATCCCTGGCTTTGGCTCTTCGTCAGAGGAGGCCATCAGAGGCTCCCAACCGATGAGTTTCATGCGCTTTTCCAATTCGGATTTTGGCATTCGCCATCCGTAGAGCGATTCAACGGCAACCTCGGCGAACTGCTTATAAAAACGTTTACGAGTCTCGGAGTGCCAGGCGTCGGTCTGTTCAGGGAAAGCGGCCCTCAGATTACGATCAACGGTGTCCACGCGATATCGGATAACGTATTGCGTCAACCACGCTAAGAGGCCCGCAAGACGGTACGAAAAAGCGAGTGGTAGTGCTGCAATCGCACGGTACAGCCAGTACGTCATGACTGGCAGTGCTCCGGTATTGAGATGTCAACGGTGGCGGAAAATTTGGTTAGACCATCACACTGCAGGGCTGGATTTCGGGATAAATCTAGTTTTTCAATACGGGGTAGCGCTGCCATTGGCACGCTGTCCACCACTTGATTACCGTCGAGCTGAACGTCAACCAGGTCGCGCATGACCGATAGCTCCACGAGGTTGCGAATGTTGTTATCCGACAACTTTAGCCGTTTGAGATTTTTGAATTGTGAAAGGCCTAGCAGCGATCTAATGCCAGCGTCTGAGCAGTTTAGTATCTCTAACCCGCTGGCAGAGTAGACCTCAAAGTCCTTTATGGCCTGCTCGATACACATGCTTAACGCGTTGTCGCTTACGCGATAATCGCTAAATAATACCTGAGGCGAATACACGGCTCGATCGTTGAAGGTTACGTCGTATTTCTTCAGATTGCTGCAGCCACTCAAGCTTATGGTAAGCCCGGTAAGTGTTATCCAAGCGGCTGCCCTAAAACGTACTCGCACGGTGTACGAAGCCTTTGTAAATAAATGAGTAAACATGACGAAATCCAGTCTCCGAGACAGTATGATGCCAGTGCGTGGAGTGAAGTACGAGAACGAATCTAACCGCGAAAATGGAAAGCTTGAGCGCGTAAGGGTGAAGCAGTGGCACTAGAACAGCTTGAGGCGACATTACGGACGCAATGGCGACTGGGTCAGAGTTTGGTGCTGTGCTGGGCTTTCGACCCCAGTGGGCTTCTGACTGTTGTTGTCCCGCATTACTTTCTCGGCAACTTCACAGCACCTGATGAGCGATTGCCTGAACCGTTAGCGAATGAGAACTATGTGCGCGAACTGCTGTCAGGTTCCCGGCATAAAGGGCATGCAGAAATCTTTGAAATTGCCGCACGTCTAGGTGTCGCACCGAGTTTTATCAAGTTAGACCCTGTACTTGGTGACGACCCCGATACCATTTCCGCGATTGATGCGTTAGTGAAGCGGTACAGCATTGCCCACGTTGAAGAACGCGCTGTTGCACTTTTTGATATCGTAGACTTTTCTTTATTTCGGCCGTTTGAGCAGGCGAGCCAACTCAACAGTCTGTCGTATTCGATGAACTCCGCCTATTCCAAGCTGAAACGCGAAGGGGTCGAGGTGAACTTTGCGCGAACGACGACTGGCGACGGTTACTATGTCTGGAATCGTGATTTGGGTGCATTCCCAAACGTTGATTTACTCACGTTTTTCTTACTCGTGCTGATAGATAACGCGGTGGCACGTCAAAAATCTCAGGTGGGTACCGTACCGACTCTTCGCTCCGCGTTCCATCTAGGTAGCCACTACGAGTTGTCACAGGCGGAAGGTGTTAATCCAACCGTTTTCAGTTACATCGTAGGTGAAGTCACGATCCGCTTAGCAAGGTTGATCGAGCACGTGCCGCCGAATGGTATTCACATGGGGCAATTTTTAGCGTGTTTACCCGAGTCGGAAGAGAAGCACACCCCCGCCGCGTTTTTGCACTACGCGAGCAGTGAGTTATTGAGTATGACTGGGCTGCGAGTGGGAGAGCGAAAGCTGACGGAGATGACGTTTTTCGACTGGTCCGCGGGTGAGCCTGCAGCGCGCGCGATCGAATTCACTGATAAGCACGGGCTGCGTCAAGAGGCATTATCAGTGGGTTTCAAAGCGAGCTTGGACGACAGCGTATTTGAAATCGGTGTCAGGAATCGATGATTGCCTGCGAAGTAATACCCGCCACCAAATCCGCAGAAAAGATCGCGGCGAAAGTTGCTGAAGAGGTAGGGCTTACGGTTGCGCGCTCTTACGCTGAGTCGAGCGCCTCAGTCGCTCTCGTTGTAGACACCCACGACGTATGGTTACAGCCGCTGGAAAAGCCGCGTCCCGGGCGTGTCATGGTCGACTTTTCGTCTCCCGATATGTTGCACCGACGAAAGTCAGGTCATAACGAGCCACTTGGTAGAGCGGTTGGCGTCAAAGCTGACCGAAAGCCACGTGTTTTTGATGCCACGGCGGGTCTGGGACGCGACGCTTTTGTGTTGGCTGACTTGGGCTGTGAGGTCGAACTGTCGGAGGCGTCACCGGTACTCTATTTTCTTCTGCAACACGCGCGTAAGACAGCACTTATGAGTGCTTCAGAGAAGGTTATTCAGGCCGCGAAGCGAATGACGATTAGCCGCGGTAACAGCACCCATCGTTCGCTTACAGGGTTCAACACCGTGTACCTGGATCCGATGTTCCCGGACCGGAGTAAATCAGCTGCGGTAAAAAAAGACCTTGCGGCCGTGCAATCACTGCTTGGTAGCCAGTCAGGTAGTCAAGAAGTGCCGACGTCTGATTCGACAGATCACGCCGTGGCGTTGCTGAATTGGGCATTGTCTCAGCCGGTAGAGCGCGTGGTCGTTAAGCGACCTATAAAGTCGCCTTATCTTGGTGGGGTTAAACCGTCGCATGCAATTATGGGTAAGGTGGTCAGATTTGATGTTTTGGTTCGCCCCGTCAATCAGTAAACGCCAGCGTTAAGGGTTCGTTATGACCGCTTCATTGTTATTGATCGATTGCTTGCCAACATCAGATCTGGCGGCGCAGTACCAGATAACGTACGCCGGATTGGGCGCGATCGTGCAGCCCGAACTTGTCGAAGAGATCGTACGCGTTGATTTGGCAACTGTTGAAGGCCAGGCGCGGATCATGGATTGGCTGCGTCAACACGAGCTTCCCAGTCGTGTGAAATGCGGTCTAGACAGCCCCGACTTCGAGGGTGCAGCTTCTGACTTTTTGCAGGCCAAGATCGTGGGTTTGACGCGTGTGCTCGAAGCCACGTTGATGCTAAATCCCTCCGTAGCCTGGGAATTTGTGATTTCCCCCGATGCGGATATCTGGTCGCGATCTTGCGAAGCGTACTTCAGGACGCTCACAAAGGGGCTTAGCGCGGAACTGCCTCAGACCAAAATAACGTTTACTTAATATGCTCGACACCCAATGTGTCACGAATACCTTGAAGTGAGAG
>CAJXZI010000036.1 GCA_913063005.1 uncultured Halieaceae bacterium
GATGCGGGTGCTTTCACCGGCTCTTACGGCGATCAATATATTTTCACCATTGAGCGTCGCTTCGATAAATTGCAGTTTATTCGTGAGAACACCGCGTATTACTTCGACCCGGAAAACGCGATCTCTCGTGCCTCCGAAGCGAATATTTCGCGTGCCGTTCTTGCGGTCGCGGCTATTGCCGCTGAAGACGAAGAAACAGGTGAGGTCTTGATCGACTCCGATGCGCTGTTCCTCTCAGAGGCTTTCGCGAACGTGACTTATTCGCGTGATGATGATTCCGGCGATCGCTTCAAATTGGGTGGTTTGGATGCGGAGAAGAGTCAAATTCTTGAGCTACGCAACTACCCCGAAAATACGGCGGTTGAGGTCGAGTACGTCTTCAATAATCCCAAGCCCAAGAACGGCGGTAGCGATGCGGTAACGGATGCGCGAAACGTATCAATCGTCGTCCGTCACACTTTGATCGCGGTCCCAGAAAACGACTATCAGCCTCGGTTTGCCGATGCGCGTCTGGGAGCATTCAACGTCCAAGTGACGGATCTTACGTCTACGGATTCAGCGCCGTATCGTGATTTGCTCGAGCGTTGGCACCTCGTGAAGAAAGACCCAAGTGCCGAGATTTCCGATCCCGTTGAACCCATCACCTGGTGGATTGAGAACACCACGCCGGTTGAGTGGCGTGATCTTATTATGGGTGCAGCGCTTGAGTGGAATAAGGCGTTTGAGCACGCAGGCTTCAGTAACGCAATGGTCGTAAAAGTGCAGCCTGACGATGCTGATTGGGATGCGGGTGATATTCGTTACAACGTCTTGCGATGGACCTCTTCGCCTCGTCCTCCCTTTGGTGGTTACGGCCCGAGTTTTTCTAACCCGCGCACCGGTCAATTGCTCGGCGCTGACATCATGCTTGAGTACTCCTTCCTCAATCGCTCGAAGCTGACGCGTGAGTTGATTCAAGGTGAGGCTTTGGAGCCAATGATGCTGGGCGGTCACGACGCACGTCTTTGCTCCGTCGGACATGCAATCGCAGAGGGCGGGCTCATGGCTGATATCGCGATCCAAATGGATGGCGGTGATGCGGACGTCGAAGAGCAGCTCAAGCGCGATCGCATGTACTACCTGATTCTGCACGAGCTGGGCCATACGCTCGGTATGAACCACAACATGAAGGCCACACAGTTGCTTACGCCCGAGCAGCTGGAGGACCCTGCAGTCCTTGAGTCAGGCATCATCTCTGGCTCGGTTATGGACTACCCGGCAGTGAATTACGCGGCAGATCGTGACGATCAAACGCTGTTCTATACGATCGCACCAGGTCCATACGACGACTGGTATATTGAGTACGCGTACTCGCCGGGTTTGGCAGATGCTGATGCGGAAGCAGCACGCCTCGAGGCAATCGCGTCGCGATCAACCGAGCACGCGCTTTCATTCGGTAATGATGCGGACGATATGCGAAGTCCGGGCCGCGGTCTCGACCCGCGCGTCAATATTTATGACAACAGCTCTGATTCGATTGCCTACGCATCGAATCAGATGAAGCTCATGCACGACACCTTGAATAAAACGGCCGAGTGGACACCTGAAGAGGGTGATTCTTACGAGGACGTCGTCGACGGTGTTGCCTTGCTTGTGCGTCTCTGGGGCACGAACGCAGGCGTTATTTCACGCTGGATTGGCGGTGTCTATGTCGATCGTGCCGTGGTTGGGCAGGAGGGTGCTACGGAGCCCTTCAGACCGGTTGAGCGCGAGCGACAGAAAGCGGCGATGTCAGCATTAGCCGATCAGCTGTTTGGGCCAGAGGCTTTCGAGATTGATGGTGCGCTATGGCGGCAAGCGGCACCGGAGCGTCGAGGCTTCAGCCACGGTGGTACGACTGAAGACCCCAAGATTCACCGTGCCGTGTTGTCTGCTCAGAAGCGTGTGTTTGATCACTTGCTGAACCCGACCGTCCTCAAACGCATTACGGACACCGAGCTCTATGGAAATGAGTACCCATTGGTGGAGGTCTTTGAAGATCTTACCGCTGCAGTATTCGCTGCCGATGCACGTGGCAGCGTTAACAGCTTCCGTCGTAACTTGCAGGTTGAGTATGTCGACCGTCTTGCCATGATGGCGAGCGAGAAGGGTGCGGCTAAGTACCACAGCACGGCACAAGCACTGGCCGTTTTGACGCTGTCAGAGCTTCGCGATCAGCTGGCAAACAAGCGCCGTGGCGACCGTGTTTCTCAGGCACACGCCAAGTTGCTGGTCATGAACATCGATCGTGCGTTAGACGACGATTGATCCACGCGAGGCTGGGAGTCTTTTTAGGGCTCCTGGCCAATCACAAAAAAATCATAGGTCGGGTTATAGCCTGATTGCTTGCCCACACCGACGATGATGGCGTCCTCGAGCCATCGCAGCGACTCGTCTCCGGTTTCAATTTTTGCGGCCACGGATAAGTTGTAACTATCGGGTGCCAACTCTGCTCCGGAGGCTAATGCCTTTAAAGCCTCAGCATTAGCGACGAACTGACCTTCGTAGCTGAGATATATATAGGCGCCCTCCTGTGTTTCTAGGGAGAGCCTGACGTCTATTTTCATGACGCCGTCATTGCGGAAGATCACCCAATCGGCGCCACCAGGAAGTACCTTGCCGCTCAGCTTCGCGCCTTCGAAGTGGCCGCCGCTTATGGGTGCTATCGTGCGGCGGCCGTTGGCCGTGATGCCTATCGGGAGTGAGCTCGCTGAATCAACATCGAGTTGAAGTGTCATTAAGTGTTGGTAAGGAAGCTCTGAAGGGGTCATAGGTTTGAATCCGCGGCCATGTAGGCATCGAGCGTGTTGTGAAAATGCCTGATGCGGCTCTCTTGATAAGAGGCGAGCGTTACACCTGGCTTTCGGGTTGTCAGCAGTCCGCGCTGAATCCGTTTGAGATTGTCAGTGTCCTGATCAACCACCATGGCCGCTGATCCCATCGCCTCAACCGTGGACCAAGGCTCTTCTTCGGTTAACCAAATGATCGGAGCGGGTTTGGGGTGACTGCCGTCTTCTGCTTTTGGGAACAGGAAAAAGATTTCCATGATCGATCGATGGGGGTCATCTCCGTAGGGTCTAAATCTGTAGCCCGCCGATAACCCTAAGCCTCCGTAGGGAACAAAGTTAGGGAACACCGTGTATTGAATGAGGTCGATCGCCACAGAGTCTGATACCTGCGAGAAATCCCTCCCGGAGCTTGCCGAAATCTTCTTTCGGGCAACATCAGCGAAGTGGGCTCTTGGGCTCTGTCCCTCAGGAGTAGGTGCCTTCGATTTAAAAAAAGGCGTATCCCGTTCCATGTAGGCCCGCACGGTCTCATCGTCTACATGGGGTTTTGAAGGGCTCGGCACACCCTGAGCGCTGATCATCCGATTGATGTGTCGCACCCCGGGCCAGGTGTCGTACTGTGTGTTGCTGTCGCCGTAATAGGCTGTGGTTTGCGGGTGTGCAAACGCCACGTGATAAGCCTCTACAAAGGCTTCAGCACAGAGCTTCCAATTGCACGGCATCACCTTGGCGACGTGAATGGCTTTGTAACGATCCTCGAGTGCATAGGCTTTGAAGTGCTCGGGAAGAATCTCGAGGTAGTCTAGAAGAGGCTCACACTCCAGGTCGAAGTTGATGAAGACGAAACCGCCCCAGATATCGACTTGCGCTTCAGGGAGGCTGAACTCTTCAAAGTTGACGTGAGTAAAATCCCACGCCTCGGGTACGTGCTTTAAACAGCCGTCTAATCCCCAGGTAAAGCCATGAAAGGGGCAGCGAAACTGTTTTACGCAACCACCCTCGGTTCTGAGCTGCGTGCCTCTATGAAGGCAGGCGTTGATGTATGCACGAATATCTTGGGGGTTCGGTCCTGTTCTCACGACGATGAGAGAGTCGTTTACGATCTCGTATACGACATGGTCGCCAACATTGGGAATA
This sequence comes from uncultured Halieaceae bacterium, assembly GCA_913063005.1. Lineage (GTDB taxonomy): Bacteria > Pseudomonadota > Gammaproteobacteria > Pseudomonadales > Halieaceae > Luminiphilus. Next base: position 3,945 of record CAJXZI010000036.1, read on the forward strand.
TCTTCTAATCGGCAGGCCCACTGCCAGGTTTTTCGCCAGACCTTTTCGACTTCTCTGTCATGGTAAGCCTTGCTTATATAGCGTTCGATCGAGATGTCGTCGTTGCCAAAATCGACCTGTGATTGCTGTTGCATATGGTCAGGTGGCGCTATCACATCAGATGCCAAAATGTCCTGTAGCGACGGTTGCGGGCGTTCGCTTGATGCGCTCGATGTCATGGCAAATATCCCTATTAATTTACAAACAGTCTGGTCTGTTTTTTTATTGAAGTCAAAGATGATAGGCTTGGAAATATGGAATTCGCAAAAAAGCCTCGCCAAAGTCAGCAGGAGCGGAGCGCATTAACGCGCAATAAGCTACTCAATTCGACGCTACAGATTATTGATGCAGAGGGATGGCATCGAGCGAGCATGCAGCGAATCTGCGAGCATGCTGGCGTCTCTAGAGGTGCTCAAACGCATCATTTTCCCACGCGCGAGAGTCTACTCATCGCAAGCGTTAGGGAGATCGTCAAACGTTACCAATCTGATTTAACAGAGGGCCCAATCCGCCTGCAGAATTTGGAGGCGTTCTTCGATTTTTTGTGGGACGCGACGTTTAATGACAATTTGCTGATCTGTTGGGTGGAAGCAATGGTTGCCGCGCGAACTGACGCGTCACTCAAGCGCGTTGTCGCTGATACCGACGCTTCATCAATGACGGCGATGCGCGCTCTGGGTGCAGAAGCGAGTCAGCCAAATGGACCTGTCAGAATTCGAGGCACCTCACAGGTTGAGGATCTCGTCGAGCTGACGGTGTGCCTATTACGCGGACTCGTGCTACAGCAGGGCGTTCATCACGATCTATCGGAAAAGCGGCGTTTGTTCGAGTTGTGGACGCGCATCGTCGCTGAAGTAGCCTAGCCAGATAGCGATTTCCTAGCGCTCGCTTGCTGTGTCGCGCACATCAATTATTGGCGAATCGCTCTCCAAACCAGCCGTGGAAATGTGCGGTTGGAATGTCCATGAGAGGTGAGAACACGCCGCCTGTGAATCCCGGCGACGCCCGGCCACGCTGCATGCCTTCAACGACCGACACGTCCTCCGAGAACACCAGATTCCAAGCTTCATGGAGACTCTGTCGGCGCTCAGCGTAGGCGTCCGTTAGTGCCTCTTCGCTCGAATATAAAAATTGCAGCCGCTCGGTGGTTGTCTCAGGTGACTCAGGCATCAGTAAGATCGCAAAGAAGTGATCTGCTTGGATCCCCAAGAGCACATTGGGATAGAGCGATAAGTATTCTGCGGTTTTAACGCGTGATTGATCCCAGTTGGCAAACACCGGTAACGGCGTTGATGCGCCGCGTGTAAGGTCGTAGACGTGTGTACCTTGACCGGACGAGATCGGGTCAACAATCAGGTTGTAGTGCTCATCAAGTGGCGAGTAGGTGTTGAGATCGGGGTGCACAAATGGCAAGTGATACGACTCGCAGTAGTTCTCGATCGCAAGTTTGTAGTTACTTTCGACCGATAGCTCCATCGAACCATAGGGGCCCGTGTCGCTAACCAGACGTCCCGTAAAGTCCTGTCCTGCAAGCGATCCCCAGCGAGTGAGGATGGGGTCAAGATGCTCGGTCAGCGCAGGCGCTTCACCCGATAAGTTGATGAAGACAATACCCATCAACTCCTCAGAGCGGACTTCTTTCAATCCGTGCTCGCTGCAGTCGAATCCTTCGATGCTATGAACACCCATACCGCCAATATTGGGGGTCGCTTTCAGCTCACCGGACAGCCCATAGCCCCAGCGGTGATAGGGACAGCGAATTACCATGCCTGCCGAGCCCTTCTCGGCGACCAGTGTCATACCCCGGTGGCTGCAGACATTGTGAAAAACACGCGCAACCCCCTCGCTATCGCGAACCATTAAGAGCGGTAGGCCCATGAAGTTCACGGGATACACACACCCAGGCTCATGAATATCAGCGCCAAAACCGAGTCCTGCCCAGGTCTTGGCAACGACGCGATCGCGCTCTTCCTGCCAAGTGACTGCATCGGTGTAGTGTGTATTGGGCAAACCCGTCTTTGGATATACGGTTGGGGCTTCAGTCGACTCGATACCACTGTCGTTCGAAGAATGGATAAGGTCTAGTGTGGCCATGGCTTACCTATTACTCGTACTAGCTTCGATCGCTTTCGCGGGGCGCGCAGTTTACGCCCACCTATCTGTTTCACCAATCCATTTTTCTAACCACAGAGGGGGGCTTGGCAGAGGGTCGATTTAGCTCCAAGGGAAGGGGCTGTTGGATACCGGGTGTAAGTCGCCTTCCTCATAACGCGAGAACCGGAAAGGTCTTAAAAGCGATTGGGACTCTCCGCAGATCGTTCTCGCTACCAAGTCGCCAACGCCAATCATTTTGTAGCCGTGATTGGAGTCTGCCAGCACGAAGCAGTTTTCGCGCATGTTATCGAAGACGGGGAAGCTATCGGGTGTGAATGCGCCGATACCGCCAGAGGGCTCGCGCTTGAATTTGGGCAGTGTGCCCGAGAACCGTTCTTGGCAGTGCGCGAGTGCCGAGACCCACATTTCCGCAAATTCTGGGCCTACGATGAACTCGGGTGAGGCCGGGCCGTAAGGGTCAACTGAGACCTCGGTGGCTGCTTTATCGACGATGAAAGGTGCTGCGCCGCCCTGGACACCGCCGAAGTGGAAGTCGGGTTTGTAATAGATACCCCACATCTTATCTGTGATGAGCCGACCGTCGTCGTCCGAGTAAAGCGGCGCATCGGTATCCACATGGATCACGGGTGGCATATGCCCGTCATTAGTCACTTGAAGCGTTGGATCCACACCTAAGGTGCCTTCCTGAAGCGACCAATAGATCCACATGGGAATGCCCTCGGCAAGTGCGCCTGACTCGGGGTTGCGGATGCTAACTTCCATGGGTAGCTCGAGCATTTCCCAGAAGCGCCGGACCCACGGACCCGCTGCGATCACGGCGTAGTCGCAGGCGATGTTCCCGCGGTCGGTATTCACTGAGGTGATTGCACCGGAGTTGTCGGAGGAGAGGCTGGTTACCTCGATACCTGAGATGATTCTGACGCCTAGGGCCTCAGCTTTACCCGCCAGGCCGTACATCGCTTTTGAGTTGTTGGCATAGCCGCCCGGTTTTTCGTGAAGCACCGAGGTGATGCCTTCCGCGCGCCAGTCTGAAAACAGTGTCTTCATATAGTCGCTGCTGGCTTTAGCGCCCTCGATAAAGGTCGACTCGTAATCGATGGCTTGCTGCTGCTCGTAAATCGAGCGCACGTCCTCGCGCATCGACTCGCAGCTAATCTGCATGTAGCCCACCGGGTGGTAGCTGTAAGTCTCTGGGTCGCTCTCCCAAATGCGTACGGAGTGCGCCATGAGTTCACGCATCGCTGGCTGATAGTAGTTGTTGCGGATCACACCGCAGGCAATGCCCGTGGCTCCTGAGCAAATGCCGGACTTATCAAGGATGACAATGTCCCGGCCGTCGCCTTTGCCGGTGGCTTTAAGCCGAAGCGCGAGGTGATAAGCCGTGCTCAATCCATGGATGCCGGCACCGACAATGACGTAAGGGCTGTGAGTTGGTATCGCCATATAAACCACCTTCGTATTGTTATAGCCGTCACTACTATCATTTTTATAGCGGCAATGTTGTGAGCCTTATCAAACGTGCTGATAGAGCCCCATTTTATTCTTGTTTGTTGCGACTAAATCTCTTTTCTTTTCCACTCGCTATGTCAGGGTGATGACGGTCATTGCGCTCTCCACAGGGCTTTTTTCCCCGCCCAATAATGTCGCTGCGCAATTTTGACGCTGGCTTAGCTCGAGCAATGTCAGGCCAGTCCTTTCTCCTCCAGGACCTTTCGAGCTGCTCTGAAACACTCGAGCGATTGCGGTACGCCGCAGTAGATGCCGATGACATGAATAATGGCCTGAATCTCTTCCTTGCTCACGCCGTTATTAATCGCTCCGCGACAATGCACTTCCCACTCGTGCATTTTTCCCAGCGCGCCAATCATGGCGAGGTTCATCATTGATCGCGTCTTTGGGTCGATGACATCATCACCCCAACCAAAACCCCAACACCAAGCAGTCATTGCCTCTTGAAAGGGGCGAGTGAAATCGTCCGCTGCAGCAAGATTCTTTTCAACGTATTCGGCTCCCAATACCTGCTTGCGCATCTCGAGGCCTTTCTCGAATAGGTCCTGATCCATTTATCCGATCCTTATGCCAATGTTCTTTGTTTGTACGTAATTCATCAGTGCTTCACGGCCTTTTTCACGACCGTAGCCTGACTGTTTGTAACCACCGAAAGGCGTTTCAACACCACCGGCGTACCACTCGTTGATAAAGATTTGGCCGGCACCGACATCGCGTGCCATGCGCATTGCACGGTCAATATCTTGCGTGAAGACACCGCCGACGAGGCCGTAATCGCTATCGTTTGCGATGCGAATCGCCTCAGCTTCGTCATCGAACCTAAGAACAGATAGGACGGGCCCGAATACCTCGGTTCGCGCGATATCCATCGAGGGTGTTACGCCTGTGAGGATCGTTGGGTGAAGGAAAAAGCCCTCTCGATCCATGGCTTTGCCGCCGGCCGCGACGACAGCACCCTCGGACTGGGCGCGCGCGATGAGCCCCACGGCGCGATCACGTTGCCCTGCCGACACCATAGCGCCCATGTTTGCCCCAAACTCTGGTCTATCAATACCGGGGCCGACGGACAGCGAGTTCGCGAGATCTGTAATGGCCGAAACCACCTGATCGTGAATATCGCAGTGCACAATCAGTCGCGACATCGCGGAGCAGACTTGGCCCGCGTTAAAGAAAATGCCCCACCGGATACTATCGAGCAGATTTTCAATATCTGCATCGTTATAAACAATGGCGGCTGACTTACCGCCGAGTTCTAAAATGCAGGGCACGACATTCTGCGCTGCGGCAGTGGCAATCGCCACACCGGTGGGCACTGAGCCCGTGAAGACCAGCTGATCGACACCTTTGTGCGATGAGAGCGCTGCGCCTGCTTCTTGACCGAGACCGCAGACAATGTTGACAGCACCGGCCGGGAAGCCAGCGGCCTCGGCGGCAAGGGCATAGTAATAGTGTGTCAGTGGGTCGAGTTCAGGCGACTTCACAACCACGGTATTGCCCGTTGTAAGCGCCGCGGCCACACCGCGTGCGGTCATCTCCATGGGGTAGTTCCATGGGATGATCTGGCCAGAAACACCGCGCGGCTCGTAAGTGGTGAAATCGTAATAGCCATCGCCGAGAGGAATGGAACGACCCTCGAGTGTTTCGGCCTGATTACCGTAGTACTCGAAGTAGCGCGCCGCGCCCTCGATCTCCATGACGGCTTCCCACAATGGCTTACCCGCCTCGAGACTCAACAGCTGTGAAATTTCATCAACGTTGGCCAGCAGGTAATCGCCGATAGCTTTGACCATGCGACCGCGCTCGACAGGGCGCATCGCCGTGAGCACACGACTTTCGTGACAGCGACGAGCAGCAGCAATGGCACTATCGACGTCCTCGCTGTTAGCAATCGCCTGTTCGGCGAGAGGGGCTCCGGTGGCAGGGTTGTCGACTGTGATTCGGCCAGCACCACCGTCGACGAACTGGCCGTCGATGTAGTTTTGGTAATAGGGTTTTGGATTAAAGGTGTTGATCGACGGCCTCCTTGGTCCATTCCTGCAGCGCTTTGATCGAGTGTTCAGAATTCACGCCGCCGTTCGGGTCGAGTACGAGCGGGCCCGGCTTATAGCCTCGCGAGTTCATGCCTCGCTGAATAGATTCAACAAGGCGAATATCCTCGGCAACCGTCGTATCGCGATCCTGCACGGCGAGCTGACGCGCAATGGCCTCGCTCTTTTCATCGAAGGCATACCATCCTCGGTACATAATGACCTCATCAACCGCATCACCTACGCGCCAGTGATAGGTGTTGAGCACGTTCCCCGGGTAAACCTGAAAGGAGAACATGGGCCACAAAAACCAGCTTGAGTATTTCCCGGCCTTGTCATTGGACTCGAGATCGATCTCGTAGGTCATGTCGGACAAGTCATCCTGACATTCCGTGGTATGGCGGAGGCAATATCCTTGCGGTTGAATATCGTAAGTTGATGGCTTGATTACACCATTGGCGAAGGTTGGGTGATTTCTCGAGCAGTGGTAACACTCCGAGTAGTTCTCGACCGAGACCTTCCAGTTGGTTTTCTCGAATACTTCAACGTATTCCACTGGTGTCAGGTCCAGAATGTTCGGGACGTAACTTGCAAGCTCCTCACGGGCTCCGGGGAACCACTCGTCCATCGGCTTTGCGTCATTATCGAGATTGACAAAAAGGAAGCCGTGGAAGTTCTCCAGTCGCACCGACGTCAAACATATCTTGCTGCGGTCAAAGCCAGGTGTCGAAAGCACATTCGGCCCCATGCGTAGTTCGCCGGAGAGTTCATAGGTCCAGGTGTGGTAGGGGCAAATCAACAGGCGTGCATTGCCCTCACCCTCGACGAGTTCATGCGCGCGGTGCTGGCAGACGTTGTAGAAGCAGTTGAGGTTTCCCTCGCGATCGCGGATGCAGAACAAATTTTCGCCCGCGATGCTGAAGGTGAAGTAGTCACCGGGATTCTTAACTTGTGACTCATGCCCGGCAAACTGCCAGGTCGTTGCCAGCAGGTGCTGCTTCTCGATCGCGAAGATCGCGGGGTCGACGTAATAGCGAGCGTCGAGCGACTTGAGTGGTTCAGTCATTGTGATAAATCCCTAGCTGGTGTCGACGCTTATGAAAAGCTTCGACGCGATCGATGATTTTCTCATCTGCTCGGGCAATAACAAAGGACAAAAGTGTCTCGAGTAAGGCAATCGTTGCGACAGAGGACGGGAAGAACTGCGGGGTTTCATCGGCGACAAGAAACGCGTGGTCAGCAATGCGCATGATGGGTGCGGAAGCGCTGTCAGAGATTGCGACAATGGTTAGCCCCTGTTCGCGAGCTACTTTGACGGCGGTTACGACTTCTTCCCTAAACGGTGCGCAGGTAATGGCAATAAGAACGTCTTGCTCGTTCGCCCAGGCGAGCTCATCGATCGCTGTACCGCCCGCACTCGGAATTGTTTGAAACTGCACCATGCCCGTCCGCGCGAGATAGGTGAAATTACTAGCGTTCGCGTTGTGCACGCCAACACCGAGGGTAAAGACTTGACGCGAGTTCCAAATATCGTCTCCGGCTTGTGTCAGCGCTTCCACACTAATATTGCTAAAGGTTTGCTCAATGTTATCGATCGCCGCTTTCACCATATCGGCATAGAGCGGCCCAAGATGACCCTCGTGGGAGAGCGACTGCAGCCAACGCGCGCGGTCCGTAAAGTTTATGGAGCCGGTTCTCAACTGCTCGCGAAACGGCGAGCGCAGATCTTCATAACCCTCAAAGCCGATGGATTTTGCAAGTCGAACAAAGGTGTTGGGTGTGACCGATGCCGCCTCAGAAATTTCTCGAATGGATGAGACGCCCACGTCGTTTGGATTGTCGATGACATAGCCCGCGGCTTTTTTGAGCTCGGGGCTGAGCTCGTCATAGGCCGTCGTAAGCCGCGACAGAATAGCGGCGGGCTCAAGCTGTGAAATTGGTACGTTTGTTTGATTAATATTCGACATTGGTACGATCGTATCATAGGATCAAACGCAACGATAATGAGAGAAAATCGAGAGTTTGATCATGGCTGGACCCACCAGACCCGTTCCTTCATCAGCCCGTGTCGTCATTATTGGCGGTGGTGTTATGGGTTGCGGTATTGCCTATCACTTAGCGCACGAGGGCTGGACCGACATTGTGCTCCTCGAAAAGCACGAACTCACGTCTGGCTCTACCTGGCATGCGGCCGGCCAAATCACCCAGTCAACAAGCTCGCTCGCCTTAGGTAAGTGTGTTGATTACAACATTCAGCTTTACAACGGTGGTCTTGAAGCAGAAACCGGTCAGTCGACGACATGGCATGGCTGTGGCTCTTTCCGACTCGCCTACGACGAAGATGAGATGGACTGGTTGCGCTACACCCGGTCGGTCAACGTGGCGCTCGGTTTCAACTCGGAGCTCGTGCTCCCCTCGCGCGTGCGAGAAATGCACCCTTTCTATAATTTGGAGGGTGTTGTTGGAGCGCTTTACACCCCAGATGACGGCCACGTCGATCCTTCTGGTGTCACCATGGCGCTGTCAAAGGGTGCGCGTCAGCTTGGTGCAACGGTGATTCGCCATTGCCGTGCGACAAATGTGCAGCAGCTGCCGTCAGGAGAATGGCGCGTGTCCACTGATCACGGCGATATTGTTTGCGAGCACGTTGTCAACGCAGCCGGCACCTATGCACGCCAAGTGGGTGAGTGGAGTGGCATCAATATTCCCACAACGTCGATGACCCACCACTATTTCGTGACCGATAACGTGCCCGAGTTTATGGATCTTGAGCAGGAACTTCCGGTGATTCGCGACGATAAGTTGGTTTCTGGTTACATTCGAATGGAGCAGAAGGCGGGTCTTATTGGTATTTACGAGAAGGCCAACCCCAATGTGGTTTGGGATGACCACTGCCCCTGGGAAGCGGAGAATCACCTTTTCGAAGCCGATTACGATCGCATCATGCCGTGGCTCGAAAACGCGCTCGATCGAATGCCCATCTTTGCGGAACTGGGTATCAAGCGCGATGTTCACGGCGCGATTTCTCATCCGCCGGATGGTAATCCCCTGATCGGTCCCGCGCCCGGTGTTCGCAATTACTGGTGCTGTTGCGGTACACAAATTGGGATCGGTTGGGGTCCTGGTCTGACCCGTGAGTTGGCACGCTGGATGGTACATGGCTCAGCGGATATCTCGATGCGTGCTTTTGACCCGCGTCGCTTTGGTCCCTACGCCGATAAAAAGTGGCAAAACATCAAGGCGCGAGAAGATTACCTGCTTCGACACGAGATTCCCTTCCCGCACT
>CAJXZI010000037.1 GCA_913063005.1 uncultured Halieaceae bacterium
TGCGACAACTATTAGTGGGCACTGTGTTGGCAAAACTGTCTGCAAGCCCCGCACTCACTACTCGTTGATCACTGCAAAAAGAAGCCGAAGAGGTCCAAGAGGTCCAAAGGTAAGGCGCGGTAAATAAAAGAATAATTAAACGGAGCTGAGGAGAAAGGGTCTTAGAGACCGGGCGCGGAGAAGGAGGCCGTAGAAGAACGGGCCACAAAAAAAGCCCAAAAAAAAAGGGGGAGCTAAGCTCCCCCAAGGTCTCACTCAAACCACTATCGACCGGACGTAAATTCTGGATAGGCTTCCAGACCACATTCAGAGATGTCGGAACCTTCGTACTCTTCTTCCTCGGAGACGCGGACTGGTGTAATGAACCCAATGACCTTGAACGTCACGAAGGAAGCAACGAATACCCAACCAAAAATCGTCGCCGCACCAATCAACTGACCTGAGAAGGACGACGCTTCAGAGTTCGTGATAGGCACGAGTAAAAGACCTAAGAGTCCAACTACGCCGTGGACTGATACAGCACCTACGGGATCGTCAAACTTCATCTTGTCCAATGTGACGATGGAGAACACAACCACCGCACCGCCCAAGGCACCAAAGAGCGTCGCCTGGAGGGCGGTTGGTGTAGAAGGCTCTGCTGTAATAGCCACTAGGCCGGCAAGACAGCCGTTAAGCGCCATAGTTAGGTCGAACTTTCCAAACATCAACTTAGCGACCGTTAGCGCCGCAATACAACCACCCGCTGCGGCTGCGTTCGTATTCATGAATACGTTGGCCACGGCTGTTGCGTCAGATACGGTCGCTGTCGCGAGCACTGAGCCGCCGTTGAAACCGAACCAGCCCATCCAGAGGATGAAGGTACCTAAGGTAGCTAGCGGCATGTTCGCACCTGGGATCGCATTCACGCGGCCATCAGCCGTGTACTTACCCTTACGAGCGCCGATCACGAGGACACCGGCAACACCTGCTGCTGCACCTGCCATGTGTACGATGCCGGATCCAGCAAAGTCAGAAAAACCCAAGTCACCAAGTGTGTACAACCCGAAGACAGGATCACCACCCCACGTCCAATTACCTTCCATAGGATAGATAAAGCCCGTCATGACGACCGCGAAGATCAGGAAGGCCATGAGCTTCATGCGCTCTGCCACTGCGCCCGAGACGATCGACATGGCGGTCGCTACGAAGACAACCTGAAAGAAGAAGTCGGCAGAGGGCGCGTACCCATTGTCGAGGTTTTCCGCGGTGATGCCGTCTAACATGTAATTTGATAAAGCGGGGTACATGATCTCGTAACCGACGAGCATGTACATTGTGCAGGCGACGGCGAATAGGACAATATTCTTGGTTAAGATTTCCGTGGTGTTCTTGCTGCGAACAAGCCCGGCTTCGAGCATGGCGACACCTGCTGCCATCCACATAACCAGTGCACCGCACACCAAGAAATAGAAGGTGTTTAACGCGTAACTTAATTCAGCTGTAACTTCCATGATGCTTCTCCTATTCGCTTAAAGCGCGTCGACACCGGTCTCGCCGGTGCGGATACGAATGGACTGTTCAAGCGACGTGACAAAAATCTTGCCGTCACCAATGTTTCCGGTTTGCGCTGCGCCAGAGATCGCGTCGATCGTTTGATCAAGCAATTCCTCTGATACGGCGACCTCTACCTTGGTTTTTGGTAGAAAATCGACCACGTATTCAGCGCCTCGGTAGAGTTCGGTGTGGCCTTTTTGTCGGCCAAAACCTTTCACCTCACTCACGGTGATTCCTTGTACCCCAATCGTAGATAGCGCCTCGCGGACGTCATCTAGCTTGAAGGGTTTAATTACTGCGGTGACCATTTTCATTGGGTACTCTCCTTTTAAATGGTTTCCAACGATCCAAGCGACTCAACGACCGTCTTGCTGGGTGCCGCGGGGGCTGCTTTGAGGGCTTTTATGATTCGCATTACTCGACTCCTGTGTGTGACCTCTCGCTTAACGTGAGCTCACGCAGCTTGGGACGTAACTCACATTGCGAGCAGCACACCAATAAAATAAAAAACCTTTAAAAACAGATGCTTGAAGATAAACTATCGATTCAAATGAACGTTGGCATCGATAGGAAAACAATCAAACGCACCATAGCAGTGCGCTGGCAGATGAAATCTGCACGCAATTGATGCAGTACATTCGAGTCCAATTCCGGTAGTCTCTTTCCCATCAAAACAAGGGCTTCACACATGGCTAACAAGGACCGCATTCCCGACCCAGCAGAGACGGCGACAAAGCTCTTTGGATCGATTCTTCGAGAGGGAAAGACGCTCGCTGATGAAGTCTCTGGTAACGCAAAGGCCGTTGCGAAATCAGCTTTGGGTAATCTCGATGTTGTTAGCCGGGATGAATTCGATGCGCAGTCAGCGGTGCTGGCGCGCACTAGGGCCCGGGTCGAGCAGCTAGAATCAGAGATCGAAGCACTTGTGGCAAAGCTCGATGAGATAGAGCAAAACGCCAAGTAGATTTAGTTCTCGGGACAGGAAGTCCCGTTAATGACAAGGATGTCTTATGTCACTCTCTCGCGTGGCAACGCGATCGCGTATTGGCTTAACAGCGGTTCCCGTTCACGTTGAACTTCACCTCAGTCCCGGCCTGCCGGCAATTGCCATGGTCGGTATGCCTGAGTCCATTATGCGGGAGGCAAAAGAGCGTGTTCGCAGCGCCGTCATCTCCTCCGGCTTTCGCTGGCCAGATAGCCGGCTGACCATCAACATCGCTCCCGCAAGCACACCGAAATCGGGTGCAAGTTTTGATCTTGCCATCGCAGTCGCGGTTCTTATTGCCTCCGGGCAGCTTCCGGAGACACTCGCTCACACAGCAGAGTTTTATGGAGAACTCAGTTTAAGTGGCGACATCTTGCCTACATCCGGTCTACTCGCCGCAGCCTGGTGCAACCGCCAAACTTCGACGCGTTTGTTTGTACCCACTGCGGACGCACCACACATGGCTGCACTCGCGGAACACGTTATTGCGGTGAAGCATTTAAATGACCTGAGAATGCCTAAACACCTGACTCGTGTTCGACCGAAAAACACTACGATTAAGCAACATGTGGACTCGAGATCAAGCCTACCTCTCCCTTCCGGCCAACCCGAGCTCTGGCGAGCTGCAACGCTATCAGCTGCCGGTGGACATCACTTATTAATGTCAGGTGAGCCCGGTGCGGGTAAAACCATGGCCGCGAGTTTGATTGGCGAGTTACTGCCACCGCCCTCAGAGCAAGATCAGCTAGAGGCCTCGCTTATATACGACGTGGTAGGTCAAGTCTTTGATGGTCATCGTCCCCAGCGAGCGCCGCATCACAGCATCAGCTCCGCAGGGCTAGTTGGAGGAACCCGACACGCGACGCCAGGGGAGATCAGCCTCGCACACACCGGCGTCTTGTTTCTCGATGAGTTGCCAGAATTTTCGCTCGCCACGATCGAGAACCTTCGCCAGCCCATGGAGTCTGGTGAAGTGAGAATCACTCGAGCCGAAACAACACAAACCTACCCTGCCCGGTTTCAACTTATCGCCGCCATGAACCCCTGCCCCTGCGGGTATCGAGATTCAGATCATCGCGCCTGCCGATGCTCAAGCGCAGCGCTGGCGCGCTACGATTCAAAGCTTTCGGGCCCACTGCTCGATCGCATCGATATTTTTATCAAAGTATCGCGATCAAAAATCGCGGATGTCATGAAACCCTCGGAACCACAGCAAAATCAGCTAAGTGCATTAAAGCGCAACATCATAGAAGCCTATCAGCGGCAGATTGGTCGCCAAGGCTGTTACAACGCGCGCATTAGCACAGCGGACCTTATTGATCTCTGCGCTATGCACCCGAGAACAAGAAACTGGTTGTCGCAAACAGGTGAACGCTTAAAGCTGTCCGGACGAAGCCTTCACCGATGTCTGCGTGTGGGAAGAACGATCGCTGACTTAGAAGGACGGGACGAAGTCACCGAGGGGGACCTGAGCGAGGCCCTTGCTTATAGAAAGGACATTGACCCCGCTTTGTGAAGCAAGCGTTGGCAGCTAAAAAGCCAACGCGCGTTCGTTGCTTAGAAAGTAGTGATGTATTCCGCGAGCTGTTGCATATCCTCTTCGCTCAACATCGCCGCTTGTCCCCACATAAGTGCGCTCTGCGCGCCCACTGTTTCGTTAGCCTTGTAAGCGGTGAGGCGACCAACGATGTAGTCCGCGTCTCTGCCAGCTAACTGAGGACCGATACCGCCGCCACCGTTAGGGCCATGACACGCAGCACACCCGGCGTACTTTGCCTCACCCGGTAGTGCGGCAACTTCCATGGCATCCGCAGCTGCAGCGCCACCACAATCTTCTCCCGCTACGCAGACGGTTGAAAACGATTTAATACGATCGGCAATAGCCGCACGTTGCTCGTCGGTTTGCGCGAAAGCAGAGGCAGACAGCGCTAAAATAGTGACTAGTAAATATCGCATGGTTCAAAAGTCTCGGTTGACAGTTTTTCTGGAGCGCGGAGTATACAGACTAAAGCGACCCTGAAAAAACTCGGTTGTCCAGATAATGCATATAACAATCACTTTTGTTACTTATTTCTGCCCCGGGCACTGCTTAGGGCTAAATCGTAAAGCGCTTGGGCAAAAGTGAGGGACGATCGCCAAACAAGCATAACAGTGGGTGACAGCAAACGAGGCACGTCAAACAGCCCAGAAGAGTTCCAAGCCAATAAGCAGTGACGGGGTGTCACGAAAAGACGGCGTAACACAGTCGTGGCAACAAGCTTGTGATAAAGAATAGAGCGCAGTAACGCGAAGAACACGAAAAGATCGCCAACGAGAGAGTAAAGCAATGAAGTTATATACGTTTGACCCTGCACCAAACCCCCAACGTCTGAAAATGTTCATGGACTACAAGGGGATTGAGATCGATACACATCAAGTCAACTTTCCCGAGGGCGAGCAACGCTCTGATGCCTACAAAGCCATTATCCCCACGGGCACCGTTCCAGCCTTGGTGTTAAACGATGGGCGAGTGCTCTCATCAGTATTCGCGATCACGCAGTATCTAGAGGCCATTCATCCTGAGAAGCCCCTGCTGGGTGAGACGAACGAAGAACGCGCAGTCGTATTAGATTGGAATCACCGACTCTTCAACGACGTTTTCCGTCCAACGGGCGATGCCTTAAGAAACTCAAACCCCGCATTCGCGGGTCGCGCGCTGCCGGGCGCCTTGGATACCGAGCAGATCCCGGCGCTGGCTGAACGTGGAAGGGCACAGCTTACCCATGCATTTGAGACGCTAAACAACGAACTCGGAAATCGACCTTTTGTGGCTGGGGAGTCATTTACGATGGCCGACATCGATTTACTCGCTGTCATTAAGTTCGCTGGATGGGCAGCTAAGATGGCACCTGATGAGAGCCACGCAGCACTTCACGACTGGCAGGCCAGAGCACAGGCTGCGTTTGACGAGGGATGCGGTAACACGTGATCAATGTCTCTCGGCGGCTCGCTAGCCGAGCCCTCACCCTCCTTTTTCCAACGCTTCTTCTTGCCAGTTGCTCTTCAAGTGAATTGGGCGCTGACAAATTAGAAAACTATATCTCGCGACTCAGTAACGCATCAGGGGTTCCGGTTTCTAATGTCGCTTTTCCTAATACTGCTTCACCCGACAAAAGGAGCATCCGTGTTGCCAAACCCCCAGCGGTGACGCTACCTCCCTCGAGCGAGAACGTTGATACGCTGTCGATCATCGATTTCCTGGCGCTGAGCGGATGCGAACTTCAAGCCAACATCGCCAAAAGAAACACAACAATCGGCCGAAGTGCCTCGGCTTCTCAGCAACTTATTTTTGATCTGGAGTTCATTCGGCTAGCTCCTGCCTGCATCAATAAACTCCGAGTTGAGGACGAGGGGGCCATTGCCGATCTCCTAGAGATAAACCTTCGCGAGCGCAGCGATCGCCTTGTCTACACGATTGCGCAGGCCATTTTGGGAGGCGAAGAGTGGCGAGCGTTTTGGCGAACACCCGAGTCTCTGGGTGATTATCCAACCGGTGCAAGTGGCGATTCGGCACAAACTGTGTGGGAGCTCTCTGAGCGCATAAAGCGCTTCCTAGACGGTAACTGGTCGCCGGCAGACGAGGATCTGGAGCCGCTTCTCGCTAAATTACGCATCGACGCGGGGGGACAGTTGCTCAGCGCGGCCATGCTGCAAAACAAAAGACTGTCCCAAGCTAACCAAATCCTCACTAAAGCGAGTGAGGCGGGTAAATACTGTTCAGGCAAGCGCCAGTCCGAAGCCGGCACCATCTCAAAAACGATCGTCGCCAAATTTTTCGCAGGAGATGTACAGAAATGGTCTTCTGCAGTGTCAAAGCGACATTACGAAATTCAGACCCCAGTCGCTGAGATAGAGCAAAACCTAAACGCGGCGCTTAGCGACCCTTACAAAGCGTGGGCAAAAACAAGGGACAGTCATTTGGACGCGCTGTTTTCTGCACCGCGACAGCACGTGAGCATTGTTCAATCTGCACTCGATAACTGTTAGCTGGAAACCTTAGCTACCCTGATGGAGGAGCTCGCATAACGTTCCGCTCTGGTAATCTTGTCACAAATAACACCCAAAAATCGCGAGTTAAAACAACCATGGTGAAAGTCCTATCGTCGCCCCTCCAACCCAGTCAATGCCCCTCAAAGACCCGGGTAACACGACCTCTGTCGATTGGTGTGTATCAAATGAAGTGGTACGAGGATGTCGATACACATCTCGCACATTTGCACGCAGGTGTTACTGCCTGCGCTTCTGCGGGCGCAGATATTGTCTTCTTGCCTGAGCTCACTTTAAGTCGCTATCCCGCCGATACGCGACCGCAAACCGCCTCAGATCGAAACCCTGAGTCATTACTCGACGGTCCAACTGTGCATTTCGCTCGCAAAGCTGCTGTGAAAAATGGGGTGTATGTACAGGCCTCGCTCTACGAAGCCGTCGACAGACCCGATGGCCTCGGGTTCAACACCGCCATACTGGTCAATCCAGCGGGCGATCTGGTGGCAACGACGCGCAAGCTACACATCCCCGTCACAGAGGGTTACTTCGAGGACCATTATTTCGCCGAGGGACCAAACGAGTCCCCGTACCCAGTGCACAAGATGCCTATTGGCGACGCCACCATAAACATTGGCTTACCCACCTGCTGGGACGAATGGTTTCCCGAAGTGGCGCGGAGCTATGGTCTGCGAGGCGCCGACATACTCTCCTATCCCACAGCAATCGGATCGGAGCCTGATCATCCAAATTTCAACACCCGGCCGCTGTGGCAAAAAGTGATCACTGGACACGCCATCGCGAACGGCCTTTTCATTGCTGTGCCCAATCGGACGGGCACAGAAGGCCTGATTAATTTTTACGGTGGCAGCTTTATTGCCGACCCCTTTGGCCGCATGTTAGTAGAGGCACCCGAGGATGAGGAGGTCGCAATGGTTGCCGCAATCGACATTGCGCAGAGACAGGATTGGCTGCAGCTCTTTCCTTTCTTTGGAACGAGACGACCCGATACGTACACTGCGCTGACAGACCCCCGGGTTAACGCAAGAACCGAGAGTGGTGAGGGTGAAACCGGACCGATACCCGGGCTCGCTTGGCGATAGTTGTGACTCAACGGAGGGACTACTTTGGCATTCAACAGCGCAGTAATAAAAAGGTTGGCATTGAAGACATGGCTCTCAAACGAGGCATCGGGAAATGAGTGATTGGCAGATGCCGCCTGAATGGGCAGAGCATGAGGCGACGTGGATGGGCTTTCCCACAGGCGCTTATGACACGTCGGGAATTACTGATGACGATGCGTTTGACGCGTGGTCTGCCGTTGCGAACAGTATCTCAGAGCACGAGAAGGTCAACATGCTCTGCCACCCGAACCAGATCAACATAGCCACGCGAAAGTTGTCCTCCGCCATTGCGCTGCACCCATTTGAACTCGACGATGCTTGGCTGCGCGATACGGGGCCTACTTTCGTCTGCAAAGACGGAGAACTTGCTGGTATTGACTGGGTTTTTAACGGCTGGGGGGATCACACGGCTTTTGACTGGCGAAATGACGCGAAAGTCGCTTCGCACATTACCGAACTCACCGGTGCCACTCGCCTCGCCTCTGACTTAGTTAATGAAGGCGGCGGTATGACCGTTAACGGAGACGGCGACATTATTCTCACAGAGACAGTGCAACTCGACCCGGGTCGTAACCCAAGCCGCAATAAGGGTTCTGTTGAAGCAGAAATACACCCACTTTTAGGCACCTCGCGCGCGATATGGTTTGATCGTGGGCTTTGGCGCGATTACCAGGATCACGGTACTCGCGGTCATGTCGATATGATCGCGGCCTTCGCACCCGATGGATCGGTATTACTCCATCGTCAGTTTGACAAGAGCCATCCCGATCAGGCCCTTTGGCAGGGTCATTGCGATGCTTTGGAAGACGCCGGATTCAAGGTGCGAGCCATGCCCGCCCCGAGAGTGACCCGCGACAACATCGGATGGGTGGATTACAGCTATATCAATCACTACATTGGGAATGGCTTTGTCTTAGTACCGGCATTTGCGGATCGCACTGACGAGCATGCAGTAGAGATACTGAAAGACCTCTACCCCGATCGGCACATTGAGAGCCTTGATGCTCGCGTGATCTTTGCAATGGGTGGGGGTATTCATTGCATTACGCAGCAGCAGCCAATCGCGAGCGGGCTGTAAACAGCCTTAGCGCACTCGATGGAAGTCGGAAGTCGGAAGTCGGAAGTCGGAAGTCGGAAGTCGGAAGTCGGAAGTCGGAAGAGCATATCGCCTCCACCCCATTGTCTACCTCAGCTCCGCAACCAGGCTAAGCAAGCTCATTGATTGAAGCCGCTATGGATTAATTTAGCCACTCGGGGAGCGGCTGATTCCCCAGAGACAACTCCATCATATTGTCCCCCACCTGTTGTGCACCGCGTCCTACCATTTCATCGTAGGCACTGCGCTGTCGCAGCACAGCCTCGATCTGACCAAATTGCTTTATCTGACGCTGCATTGACAAAAGGTTCGTCGTTTTAAGTGGCTTGCCCGTGTTATCGGCAATCAAGTGTTCTTCGCCATTGATCTGCACAAACGCGATGTAGAGGCTGAGGTCGACTGACTCTATGACAAACCGCTCGATATTCTTCTTTTGTTTAAGTTCTTTGAGCTTTACTTTCACGGGTTTTCTCACAGGTTTTCTTCTGTGCTCCTAGTTACGCGGCACATTTACAGTCGGTTCGTCTACAGTCGGTTCGTCAGACGCCAGCGCGCAATAACCGGTGCGAGCACGTCGAGACCCTTGTAGCGCTGTAAATCTTCGGGTGCATCTTCAACGGCCTGCCACAGTGACTCAAGGGCTCCATCACAATCAGCCAGTGACTCGAGCGCACAAACATGCACACGTATCGTAAAAGCGATCGCTCCCGTTTTTGGCAACCGCCGAAGTGACTGCCGCTCTGCGCGATACCAGAGATCATGAGATTCCGTGCCAATATTCCAGTGTTCTCTCGACAGGTAGTTTGGGTGCGGCACGATGGACCAATTGAACCGCTGAACGAAACGATCGGAAGGCAACCGCGAAAAAAACCGTTCAATTTGTCCACCAATCTCATTGTTCAATCGAGGAATCGGACTGTGAACCTCGGCCATCGTTTGGCCCAGTTTTTCCTCGAGTCGCCAATCACTGGGGCTACAAAGCGACGCGGCAGCTAATCGATAAGCACCACGCTCGTCCGGGAGCATGACGACCAGGTCGTCAGCCACGCCCAGCGACGCCTGCCACAGAGCCTCATTACCTTCCGAAACCTGATCAACATTTGCTTGGTGACTTACAAGTTCGGCAAATTCGGCGGCGGCATCGCGGGCCTCAGGGCGCACAGCGTAAACAATACTGCCTAACTGCTCACGAAGCTTAAGCTTGCGCACACGCCATTCATTAGATGGATCAACGTCGACCCAGCCACCCTCCATGGGCGAGAGGCCCATGGCGACAATGCGTGGCTCGGTGCAGTGAGGTAGAAAGCGCGGAGCAGGTTCTACCCGTGCAAAATCTGGACGGAGGTGGGTCGCTGTGTCGTCTTGAGGAATCATGCGCCAATGATGCCAGAGCTTGCCAATATCACCATCACTTCTCACGGAGAGAAACTCGATGAATTGCCTAATTACAGTGGTGTTTATCGCTTCTTCTCAAGTGAAGAAACGTTGTTGTATGTGGGCAAAAGCGTCGATATCAAAGCGCGGGTTTACTCCCATTTTCAGGAGGGAAGAAAGCCGGGACGGCACCAACGAATAATGAGCCAGGTTGCGCGAATCGAGGCGCAGGCAACTGCAGGCGAGGTTGGCGCGTTGCTCGTTGAGAACGCAGCGATAAAGGCCGAGACCCCTCTGTACAACCGTCGACAACGGCAAGTTCGAAAACTCTGGACTATCCACCTCACGCTTTCAAAGGAGAACTTCCTGCAACCAACGAGCGCCGACTTTTCCCCCTGGGGCGAACGCGCACAGGACAGCTATGGTCTTTTTCACAACCGACGTCACGTGGATAACACCATCAGGCGTCATGCCAGCGACCATGGGCTTTGCCTGCGCATGCTGGGATTAGACAAAGGAAAAGGCCCGTGCTTTCAGTATCAACTAAAGCGCTGCGATGGCGCCTGTGCAGGAGACGAGACTGCGGAAGAGCACAATGCCCGCTTGCTCTCCGTTCTTGATCGAGACCGTATTGCCGCCTGGCCCTTCCCCGGCCCCCTGTTTTTGGTGGAGCGCAACATCCGACCGCTCCCCAACCAGCCTGAGGCGCAGTTCCACTTGGTGAACCATTGGTCATGGCTGGGTTGTTTCGACAATCCCGCGGCCGCGCAAGCCGCCTCGCAAGAGCAACCTCAAACGGTGTTCGACCGGGACGCCTACCGAATGCTGATGAGTGCATTGCGAAAAGGCAAAGTTGAACTGCTAGACGCGGCGTCACTGTCAGCAATAGACAACCCAATTCTTGCCGCGGCCTTCGACTGATGAGCGTCAATGTTGTTTGGTTTAAGCGTGATCTGCGCCTGAGTGATCACGCGTCGTTAGAACGCGCGATCGAACTTGGTAGCGAGACGCTGCTGCTTTACATTTTAGAACCCGAGTTGGTCAACAATCCCCATTACCGCGGGCGACACTGGCAGTTCATCGCCCAGTCGCTCGCGGATATGCAAAGCACCCTGAAGTTATTCGGACACACGCTGGAAGTCGTCGAGGGAAATGCGCTCGATGTACTCGCACTCATTAACGAAAAGCTGGGTATCAAGACGCTTCTCAGCTACGAAGAGACAGGCCTCGACGTAACCTTTAAACGCGACCGACACGTCAGCAAATTTTGCGCGAACAAGTACATTGACTGGCAAGAGTTCCAAACCAATGGCATTCAGCGAAAACGTAAAGATCGAAAAGGCTGGAATCGTAGCTGGCATCAAGTGATGACTGCTCAGTGCCACAAGGTCGAGCTTGGCGCACTTAAAACATTGAGCTTATCCGGCCACGAACAGCTCCAAGCGTTAAGGAGTCGCAGACTCGCGCGATGGCAAAATCAGCAGAGCGAAATGCAGGTAGGCGGTCCCACTGAAGCCGCTCGTGTGCTCGACAGCTTTCTTAATGATCGCGGCTGGGGATACCAAAAATTCATCTCAAAACCTGAGAAGAGTCGGACCCACTGCTCACGTTTATCGCCCTATCTCGCGTGGGGTAATTTGAGCATGCGCGAGGCTTACCAAGCCCTTCAGCAGCAAGAAAAGCGCCACGGCTGGACCCGAGCCATGAGCGCCTTTGAATCTCGGCTTCACTGGCACTGCCACTTCATACAGAAGTTCGAAATGGAATGTCGAATGGAGTTTGAAGACATCAATCGCGGTTATGCAGCGCAGCCACGTGATCAAGATGATGAGTTGGTCACTGCGTGGAAAGAAGGGATGACAGGCTACCCCCTAATCGATGCCACGATGCGCGCACTCAAAGCGACGGGGTATGCAAATTTTCGCTCAAGGGCGATGCTGGTGAGCTTCCTAACCCATCATCTCTGGCAGGACTGGCGCATGGGAGTTACACATCTAGGGTCCCTATTTCTCGACTTTGAGCCGGGAATTCACTACCCGCAGATGCAAATGCAGGCTGGCGTCACGGGAATAAATACCATCCGCATCTACAACCCCATCAAACAGTCGCTTGATCATGACCCCGACGGCGCATTCATTCGAAAATGGGTGCCAGAGCTAAGGGAGTTGCCCACACCCTTGGTTCATCAACCCTGGCTCATGTCACCCATGGAGCGGATGCTCGATCCGATTGACTACCCCGAGCCCGTTGTCGACCTGAAGGCTTCGTATAAACGCGCCCGCGATACGCTCTGGCAGCTCAAAACCGATCCAATAGTGGCGATCGAAAGGGAGCGTATACTTAACCAACACGTTGAGCGGCGGTATCAAAAGCGCTTCGAGGAATCTCCGCGAGATTGATCTGTTAGCCGCACGAAGTCTGCCAGCCGCGCACGAACTATGAAAAGTGCGGGAATCCCGGCGACAGGAAGCTGCGCTTCTAATGTAGAGTAAGGGTCCTAAAGATCGTCGAGAAAGGCGTTAACGGCGCGATACAGCGGTGATTTAACTTAGATGATGCGAATTCAGACAGTCCCGCGAGTATCATTAAGTCGCTCATCAAACGTAAGTAGGACTTAAATCAGTAGGGCTTAAAAAGGCGTAAGTGCTTATGACCAATCCCGTACGATGGGAACACAGCTACCAAGATCTCGGCACGCTATATACGAGTACCGCTCATTCAGAGCGGGCCTC
>CAJXZI010000038.1 GCA_913063005.1 uncultured Halieaceae bacterium
CCTCTAAATACTCGGTTTTGAACTCCATCATGACATCCGCGACAGCGCGCTCCTCACTCATAAGGCCGACCGCTTGTCCAACCCAGTAGGTCGCTAGTGCCTCGGCCCCCGCATGCCCTGCAGCAGCAGCCGCATCAACCTTTTTGAGTGCCGGCTCGGATACCAAGCCCTGTAAGGGCATCGGTAAAGGCGGTGGGGCGTCGCCCGCTTCCCAGGCATCCGTCCAACCTGATCGCAGCTGTCGAGAAGGTTTACCCGTCCGCGATTTGGCACGCACCGTATCGCTCGCCGTCGCTTGCAACATCTTCGCCTTCACTATTGGCGTCGTTTCCGCCTCGACGGTGGTTAACCAAACACTGCCACACCAGGCACCCTCCGCGCCCATTGCCATTGCAGCAGCCATTTGCTCACCCGTTGCAATACCACCCGCGGCCAGTACCGGAACATCCATATCGTGCTTTCTAAGCGCCCGGCAGACCTCTGGAATCAGCACCATTGTACTCACCGCACCGCAGTGACCGCCTGCCTCGCCACCGGCGGCAATGAGGACATCAACACCGGCACGGGCCTGATTCAACGCGTGGTTCACAGTGCCCACCAATGCACCGACTTTAATGTTGTGCTTCCGCGCGAAATCAAACATCTCAGGCGGTGGAACACCCAAGGCATTCACCAACAACGCAATAGGATACTCTGCCGCCACCGCCAGCATCGCGTCCGTTTTATCGCCGCTCACGTTGTGATGAAACGTCAGCTGGCCCTTGCGACGCTCGTCGAGATCACTGGTATCGATCCCCTGAGCATCGAGTACCGACGCGGCAAACTCACGGTGCTCGTCAGGGATACGCGCGATCATCGCATCATCGGAGATCTGCTCGCCTCGACCTTCAACTTTATTGGGGACAATGAGGTCGAGCCCAAAGGGGCGGCCGTTCGTGTGAGCGGTTATCCAGTCGAGCTCTACCTTGAGTTCTTCCGGGGTAAGCTCAACGGCCCCCAAAACACCAAATCCGCCATTACGAGACACTGCGGCGACCACATCACGGCAATGGCTGAAAGCAAACAGCGGGAACTCAATATCGAAGGTCTCGGTTAAGGACATGCTCACTCCTGTAGTTCTAATACCATGATCAAATCACCGGCACCGATCTGCTTGCCCGCGACGGCCGCGATATCGACCACAGTGCCGTCACCAGGTGCAGTCAGCTCGTGTTGCATTTTCATCGCCTCGAGTACCGCTATGCGCTGACCCTTGGTAACGCTTGCACCGGACTCAACATCGATAGAGAGCAGTTGACCGTGCATCGGTGCGGCAATGGTCCCGCCGCCCGCAGCATCCTCTGCCTCAGGTGGAATGCGCGTGCTGTCAGCCAGCAAAACCGATCGGTCACTCGATGCGAGATACAGCGAGGCGGGCGCTTCACTAAGGTAGTGATAGTGCTGAGCTAAGCCGTCAACCTCGGCGGTCAATTCACTCTCGCCCATGTCGCTTACGACTACGTGATGGGTTTCCTCACCTACGGAGATCTCATACTCGCCCATACTAAGCGGCACTAACGTCACCTCATTGGCAACATCATTAATCTGGTAGCTTTTCGTGTCAGTGACGCGACCCATCGATACCCAGTCGAGCAACTCCTCATTCACCGATGCGGACTGGCTGAGGTGGGTCTCCATAGCGACCACATGCTGAGCAGCGGCGGCGACTGCCATATCAGCCGAGCCAACCACTCTCGGTGTGTGAGATTCACCGTAGTTGTCGCCGATAAACGCTGTGGTTGCTTGTCCCTGCACAAATTCATCTTTGTCCATGACATCAATCAGGAAGTCGCGATTGTTTTCGGGGCCAAAGAGCGCCGTGTTCTGCAGTGCGGAACGCATTTTCATGCGCGCATCCTCACGGGTTTCACCGTAGGTGATGATTTTCGCCACCATCGCATCATAAAAGGGTGTGACTTCGTCACCTGTCTCAACACCGGCGTCGACACGAACACCCTCACCTGTAGGCTGATTAAAGAGCTTGATAGCACCCGTACTGGGCAGGAAACCACTAGCGGGATCCTCAGCGTAGAGTCTTACCTCGATGGCGTGACCGAAGAGCTCAATGTCTTCCTGTTGCGCTGGCAGCGTCTCCCCGCGCGCAACCCGAATCTGCCACTCAACAAGGTCATAGCCTGTGACCATCTCTGTCACAGGATGTTCAACCTGCAGGCGAGTATTCATCTCCAAGAAATAAAACTCACCAGCCTCGTCTAGCAAGAACTCCACCGTTCCCGCACCGACATAATCCACGGCTTTCGCCGCATCAACAGCAGCACGCCCCATCGCCTCTCGGAGCTCTGGCGTCATGACCGGACACGGTGCTTCCTCAACCACTTTTTGATGGCGGCGCTGGATGGAACAGTCGCGCTCACCGAGATACACCGTATTTCCAGACTTGTCAGCAAACACCTGTATCTCGACGTGACGCGGCCGAATCACCGCCTTCTCGATAATCAGCTCGCTCGAACCAAACGCGTTCTTTGCCTCCGACTGCGCGAGATCGATAGCGGATTCGAGCTCGGCAGCATCACTAACAAGACGCATGCCGCGGCCGCCACCACCGGCCGCCGCTTTCACCATTACCGGCATGCCGATCTTGTTTGCTTGTGCAACGAGCGTCTCGACCGATTGATCATCGCCTTGATAGCCTGGAACACAAGGGACACCGGCCTCGATCATTGCGCGTTTTGCTCGCGCCTTGTCGCCCATCACTTCGATCGCCGCATTCGGCGGACCGACAAACTCAATACCACGCGCTTCGCATGCAGATGCAAAGGCTTGGTTCTCAGAGAGGAAACCGTAGCCCGGGTGGATACAATCAGCACCCGTTTGCGCCGCAGCCTCTAAAATCGCATCGACTTGCAGGTAGGACTCAGCAACAGGTGCAGGCCCAATACACACCGACTGATCGGCCTCACGCACATGCTGCGCATTCGCGTCGGCTTCCGAGTACACCGCCACGGTCTTCATGCCCATCGCCTTGGCTGTGCGCATGACCCGAACGGCAATTTCACCGCGGTTGGCAACGAGTAATGTGGTTAGTGCTTTCATTATTTAAATCTCCGTGTGCCAGTTGGGTTTGCGCTTCTCGAGGAAAGAGGCAACACCTTCTTTACCCTCATCACCCTGTAAGCAACCGCTGAAATTCTGTGCTGCAAACTCGACTTTCTCCTCATCAGGAGTGCCAGGCATACCGATAATCAGCGCTTTGCAGGCTGCAACAGCGCCCGGTGCGCACTCGAGAACATCTTGCTTCACACGCTGTTCGAGCGACGACAGGTCCTCGGTCGTATCGGCAACAAAATCGAGCACACCAAGCTTGCCCGCTTCTTCCCCAGCAAATCGCGCCGCTGTAAGCATAAGCCTCCGACCCGTTGAGTAACCGCACTTCTGCAGTACATATCGCGCTATCTGGGCAGGCGTAATACCAATACGCGTCTCCGAGAACCCGAACTTCGCGTCTTTCATCCCAATGGTCACGTCACAACAACACGCAACACCCAGGCCTCCGGCCATGGCCGCACCTTCGATCACCGCAACAGTGACTTGCGGCAATGCGTTGAGGTCGGCGAGGACGTCGCCAATGCGACGACTCATGCGCATCGATGCCTCGGTTTCACCGGTCGCCATCGCCTTGAATCCTTTGAGGTCGCCGCCGGCACAGAAAAAGCCGCCCTTTCCACGAATGGTCATACCGCGGATATCGCGCTGTGGCGCGATTGCTTCAATAACAGCGGCTAAGTCCTCTACCGCCTCGTCCGTCAGAGGGTTACGACGCTCAGGCTGGTTGAACCAGACCGTGAGCCATCCGTGATCGAGATCAAGCGCCAGTGTTTTTGTCTCAGGTAATGTCGCCATGATTACATCCTCGCAACGCCAAAGGCGTTGGCTCGTGTTTCTCGCAAGCGGCTCTCGAGAACAGTCTCAAGACAGAACGCCAAAACTTTTCGCGTGTCGCGTGGATCGATGATGCCGTGATCGAGCACACGTCCGGAGGTGAAGAAGGCGTCTTCCTGCGCATCAAAGTGTGCGCGAATCGTTGCCGCCTGTTGCTCCAAAACTTCTTCTGGAATGTCTTGCCCTTTTCGCGCGGCCCCCACTCGCGCCACCTCTGACATGGTGTCTGCGGCGCTTTGACCCGCCATTACGCCCGTACGAGCATTTGGCCACGCAAAGAGGAAATCAGGCTGATAAGACCAGCCGCACATGCCGTAGTTGCCCGCGCCAAAGCTTGCGCCAATATACAGCGAGATCTTTGGCACACGCGCGTTGGAGACAGCTTGGATCATCTTTGCACCGTGCTTGATCATCCCCGCCTGTTCGTACTCGGTTCCGACCATGTAACCTGTGGTGTTGTTGAAGAACAGAATTGGCATATCTGCTGAGTCGCAGAGCTGAATGAACTGCGCAGCCTTGGTGGCGCCGTTTGGATCGATGGGACCGTTATTTCCGATAAAGCCGAAGCTAATACCGGTGATGGACGCATAACCGCAAACGGTGGACACCCCGTATCGTGATTTGAACTCTTCGACCGACGAGTCATCAACAATACGCGCCAGAACCTCTCGGAAGTCGTAAGGCACCTTAGGGTCAACGGGGATAGCACCTGCAAGCTCCTCCGCTGGGTAACGGGGTGGCTCGTACGGTCGACGCACCACCGTGGTAACGCGCTTGTTCCAATCGATGCTCTTCATGACCTCGCGTGCTTTAAGAATCCCGTGGGCGTCATCCTCAACCAGGTATTCCACAACGCCGGACACGCTGGCGTGCATTTCACTGCCACCCAACTCGCGATCATTCGCCTCCTCACCCGTCGCTGCCTTCACCAGCGCAGCGCCACCCAGTGCAGCCATACCGTTTTCTTTGACGCCAATGACATAGTCCGACATACCGGGCATATAGGCACCACCTGCCGTGGACCCTCCGTGCAACACCACCATCGTGGGAATACCCGCTGCTGACAAACGGGCTAAGTCTCGGAAGACATTCCCAAATCGCGACCACAGTTCGACTTTGTACTTCAGTAGATTAGCGCCTGCGGACTCCACTAGGTGAATCACCGGTAGTTTTTGGCGCATGCACATCTCCAGAATCGAGGTCGATACGAAGCCCGTGGATTCAGTAGCGGCACCCGCAGAGATACCCGAGTCATCGACCCAAATCATGCATCGCACACCCTCGACAAATCCCACACCCACGATGACAGAGGCGCCAGGCACGCTGGTCTCACGATCTGGATTCTCAACGCAGTAATTCGCCATGGAGTGCATTTGCAAAAACGGCATACCTGGATCAAGAAGCCGCTCTAGTCGCTCGCGCGGTGATAGCTGCCCGCGTGCCTTAAAGGTTTTTAGCCGCTTATTTGATGCATCAATAGTTCGCTGCTCAAGTCCACGCCAGTGGTCAATAAGCTCGAACATGCTCGCTCTATTTTCTTTAAAACTGTCGCTCGATGGCTGAACAGTCGAGGTCAAAATTGTCATCTCAGGCCTCCAGTAAGTGTTGGGGTATGGCGATAGGGGTGTCCAGCAGAACCTGAGCGTAAACTTTGGCCTGAGGATCATTTCTCAAACTTGCAATACCGCCCCCACCGAGCGCGTTGTGCAATAAAAAGTTCAGTGCTGGTAAGCCCGGCATATAAAAGCGGTCAATCGCAGGCGTTGTCATGAAATGCGCAAAGCGATCAGCCACGTAGTCAGTTGTCAGCACCTTGGCTATCCAAGGCAGGTAAGCAGCCTCCCTCGCGATGATCCCGATGTTCGCC
Source organism: uncultured Halieaceae bacterium (assembly GCA_913063005.1). Classification (GTDB taxonomy): domain Bacteria; phylum Pseudomonadota; class Gammaproteobacteria; order Pseudomonadales; family Halieaceae; genus Luminiphilus. The sequence goes on from CAJXZI010000038.1 coordinate 5,807, forward strand.
TTATCGCCCTTATCACCCGAGCGGCCCCAGGCCAACGTTTCTAGCGGCACCTCAATCAAATTCTCAGATGAGACTGCCTCGGGAATTTGTGCGATTTCTGCGGGCAAAACATCTGCGCTTGTCGCTGGCGGCGAAAAATCTGTTTCGCTCTCATCGTCAATGAGCTTGATAGACAAGGCTGATTTATCAACCAGCAACGAGAATAAGCGAATAACGGGCGAGGGCTTAGCACGAGCCCCCGCGAAGAAAGCCATGCCTGCGGGTGCGCCCAGAGCGCATCCGGTCATTTCACGAAGCAAGAGGCTTACGGCACGTGCATCTTGGTGTTTACAGGCAACTTTGAGCGCTACTTCACGCGTATCAGAGACGGCAGCGTGACCACCCCAAAAATTCTCTTCACCGAAGATATCGATGGCAACCTCGTCAAAGTCAGCCGCGCCCATAGCCTGTAATTTTTTTCGCGTTCGGGTAACTGCCTCGTCAGCAAAAATACGCGCTTTATCAGCAGCACGACGGCCGACGTACCAGAACGTAGAACCCGCACGCCAGCCATCGGCCCAGGTCATGCTTGTCTTATACGTTTCAGGGACACCTCTACCTCGTGCATGGGTCATTCGCACACGGTCCTCGCCAACTTGCTCAAGCTGGATTTGGGTAAAGTCGCAAACCACATCAGGCAAAATATATGCCGCAGGGTCGCCGATCTCATAAAGCAATTGCTCGGCGACCGTGCCTCGATTTACCAAGCCGCCCGTATTCGCTGGCTTATAAATCTCAGCGGCACCGTCTTCCCAGACCTCAGCGATCGGATAGCCAACCTCGTGTAATGTATCTGCCACTTGCTCCCAGTCGGTGAAATTGCCGCCCGTTGCCTGCGGGCCGCACTCGATCAGGTGTCCCACCGCAGAACCGGCTGCCAACTGATCGAGCTCGTCGGCAGACCAACCAAACTCGTAAATACACGCACCCAGCGTCACTGCACTGTCAACACATCGCCCGGTAATAACAATATCTGCACCTTTGGCCAGTGCTGCAGCAATAGGGAAGGCACCAATGTAGGCATTGGCACTCGCTATCTTCTCTTTCTGTGGGAATGGCTCCCCTGAGAACATCTCCGATGCATTCATGGACTCGAGTCGATCTAAATCAGTAACCAAGTCATCGCCCGTAATGACGACGACCTTCAGGTTAAGTCCTGCCTCCGAAATAACCGCTCTCAGTGCCTCACCACAGGCCTTGGGGTTAACCCCTCCGGCGTTGCTGATCAGCTTGACTCCAGAGCTGGCGATGCGCGCTAAATTGGGTTTGACGATGGCCGAAACAAAGTCTGTCGCATATCCCAGCTTTGGATCTGACGCCCTCGCACGCGCCATGATCGACATGGTTATTTCAGCCAAGTAGTCGAAGACAATGTAATCGAGATTCGCCTCGCGCAGAAACTGTGACATTGCCATATCGGTCTCGCCCCAAAACCCGGTAGCACCGCCAATTTTGATCGTTTTCTTCGCCACTTTAATCACAGCCTCCCGCTAAAATGATTGCGCCTCATTAATAATGAGGCATACTCATCGACTATAGGTGGTATTAAAATCATCGGCAAGTAATTCAACGAGTCGTGATTACCGCTCGCCTGCAGAGATCCAATATTTAAGGGAGACAGCAATTGGGGGATACCCAGCGACAACGACTTGAAGCCCGGGAAGAGGCCATCCTTGTTGCCGCGACGTCGCTCTTTAGCGAATCAGGTGTGGACGGTACACGCATGGCTGAGATCGCCCGACAAGCCGATGTTGCCGAGGGTACGGTTTATCTTTACTACAAGAACAAACATGAGCTGCTTGAGGCAGTTGTCGATCGATTTTGGCGTGAGCTTACAAAAGGTGCCAAATTAGCTGTCACGTCCAACGCACCGCTGGGCCAACAACTCACGGAACTCGCGAGCTATCACCTCAAATCACTCATTGACGACTTCAAGATTGTTGAGATTACGTCTCGCGCTCGCCAGCGTCATGGGGAACCGGGAAGACAATTACCGCAAATACGCGAGTACGTGCGGGTTTTTGACCTGATTATGCAGCGTGGCATTGCGTCGGGGGAGCTGGCAGCCTCTACGCCCGTATGGCAAATGCGTGACGTTTTCTACGGCACGCTGGAACATTCTGCACGCACATTGGTACTGAGAGAGCAGCCCTTTGACAGCAGTGTCATTGATAATCTGCTAAGCCTATTTGACGGTTATCGGTTGGAACAGACCTCGGTGAAGAAGCACCCAGGATCAAAGCAAGCAGCCCTCGCACTTCTTCAGCAGCTCGAGAGCGAAATATCCCGCTGGTAACGGATTACCTTACGCAATCATGCCCACTGCGCGCGGAGCGTATCGATAAAACGCCCCAACTCAGCATGGGGCAACTTGTTAATGCCCGCCGCCGCCGCACGACCACCGCCCGTCTCAAACTGCCGGCAGACCTCATCAGCACCTGAGCGATTATTAAGCGGTGCGCGCACACTAACGAGATACCCGCCATCAATGTCCGTGAGAACAGCATGAGCACGATCCGGTGATTGATTGGCCAAGTCATTACCGTAAACGCCACTTACCCTGCGTGCCCAGGCTGCGTCGGGTAGTGATATAACAGCAATTTCATTGTCCTCCACCGCGCGAGGTGCCGTGTTTGCCAAGTGCATATCTTGACGGTAGGCCTCGGTTAAGGTCTCAAACAACTGCCCATCTTCTTCGATCAAAGTTGAAGGCGACTCAAACTGCCCCATCCGCTCGTATAACTCAGCGGGTGCAAAGTGAAGATCCGCGAGACTCGCGCCGTACGCATTGTAATTAACGCAGACACCAAGTTGACGGAGCGCCTCACGATCAACTGCATGATCAAGATTGGCAATCAACTTATCGGCCGTAACGTCAAGGTTATCGCCAAATGCCCCAACCGACGCCCATTCAGTAAAGCGCCCGCGCAGACGTCCGTTTACCAACGCACTTGTACACACCTCGGCGGCAGGACTGATTAATACGTCTAAGCAAGCATGTTCAGGGACCTCACCCGCAAAGTGATGATCGCAGAAAAAAATTTCCGCTCCCGCGCCGAGCAATCTGATCACTTGTTCTCGGTTCTTATCAAACGATATGTCCAGCGCGGTAACACGACCAAGATCTTGAGAGGACACACGCTCGAGCAGCTGTATATCGCGCTTCACGCCGGTCACGAGTGTTGCGTCGGGTCGTGGCTCGGCAAGACGCAACTGAATCAGCGCACAAATACCGTCTGCATCGCCATTGAAAACATCGTAGTCCATGTAAAAGCGCCCCCAAATTTTTGGCGGGCGCATGCTAACAGCTTTTAGTGCTCAGGCGCCATGAAGGCAGGTAATAGGTACGATACCGCGGCACGGAGCATGGGAGTCACTCCCCCGCCGCAACGGCTCATAGAATTACTCTAGGACAATCTTTCCTGCGTTTTTTCGCAGCAATGCCTCGCCGACGCCCTTTACATCTCTGAGTGCTTCTAGTGTTTCAAAGTCACCGTGGCGTTCGCGAAACTCGACAATTCTACGCGCCAACTTTGGCCCGACACCGGACAACTCGGCCGCCAGCGTTGCCACATCTGCCGCGTTGATGTTGACCGTCTCAGCAGCAGTTACAGACTCAACAATAAAAAAACTGAGGATGGTGGCCAGCAAGAGACCCACCCAATAATGCGAGGAGAATTTTTTCGGCATCGAGGCCAGAGAAGCTTGATCAGTGCTTACGATGTTTGCAGACATAGTTATTTTCCTTGTAGTTAAGAACTCGAATGAGTGCTAAGGAAAATACGATTGAAACAGGTTCGGCTAGGAGATCGCCGCCTGATATCGTTGGAACTAGGGAGAATTTGATGACTCCAGTCGCGCTACGATCTTCTCCACGACAGCAGTCGGCGACGAAGAGCCAGTGATCGAACGTCCCATTACGAGATGCGTTGAGCCACCATCAATCGCGTCCCATGGCGTTACCACACGTCGCTGATCACCCGCCTCATCCTCGGGCAAGCGGATACCGGGCGTAACTAACGAGAAATCACGACCAAACTGACGGCTGAGTAATGTCGCCTCTTGTGCCGAGCAGACAATGCCGTCCATGCCACTAGATTTTGCCAGCGTTGCTAGTCTCATCACCCGATCAGCTGGACTCTCTTTGATACCTAACTCGGTTAAGTCACTTTGATCCATGCTCGTGAGCACAGTCACCGCGATCAACTGCGTTTTATTGCCGCGCTTTGCAACCGCGTCGACCGCCGCTTCCATCATTCTGCGACCACCTGAGGCGTGCACATTGACCATCCAAACGCCGAGGTCTGCGGCCGCGCCGACGGCTCCCGCCACCGTGTTAGGAATGTCGTGGAATTTGAGATCCAAGAAAACATCAAACCCTAAATCGTGAAGCTGAGCCAGTACTGCTGGACCCACGCTTGTGAATAACTGCTTACCAACCTTTACGCGAACCACCGCAGGATCCAACTGCCTCGCACACGCGAGGGCTTGTTCGAGTGTCGGATAATCAAGTGCGACGATGATAGGGCTTCGCATAGGCGTCTCTTAAAGCAGATTCAACGGGCGGGGCGGTAGAGCGTATCCCAATTTTTACAGCCGGGACATTGCCAGTAAAAACTCGGTCCATGGAAACCACAAACACCGCAAAGGTAGGTCGACTGTTTTATTGATAGTTTTTGCGCGGCCTCAACCACCGCGGGGCAACTCACTTGCTCGCTCATGAGTTCCAGTGCTTTTTGCAATAACGCTGACGTTGGCTTCTTTTCGAGTCCTTGGACAATGATCTCAAGGGCTGCCGCCTCGTTTCCATTGCTAAGGTATTCGTCGGCGAGTAATGATCTCAGCTGAGGGTCGTCACGCGTCTCGAGTAACCCAGAGATCAATGAAACCAGGCGGCCTCTGCAACCCAGCGCATCACAGGCCTCGCGAAGCGGGTCGATAAACTCTGGAAGCCGATTTGGAGCAACCTTTGCCGCGGACATCAATCGATCAAAGGCTTGTTGCGTAGCGCCCTCCTCAACGTCGATTCTTGCCATAATCAAGTGAGGCCAGATACTGCTATCGTCCCAGCGCAGCCCTTCTGCGGCCTCATTTCGCGCAGCCGTCCAGGCCTTATTCACTTCTTGGTCCTCGGCCGCCTCACAACAGTAATTACACAGACGTGCTTTCATCTTATCTGCCTTGGCTTTCGAGGCCGGGGTTACTGTTGCAGCAAGAACCTGTTTAAGCTGTGATTCAGCGAGCACACGTGCCTGCTCCCAATCGCGACTTGCCTCGAAGACCTCGAGCAAAAGGATGTTTGCATCAGCTTCATGCTCTGTGGAGAGTTCGATGAGGTCCTTCAATAATTGCTCCGCACGATCGAGCAGTCCGGCGGCAATAAAATCTTTCGCAAGCTCCAGATGGGCCTGGTTCTTCTGCGCATCCGGAAGCTTTGTCCGCGATAGCAATGACTGGTGAATTTTTATTGCGTTATCTACTTCACCGCGCTTTCTTAACAAACTGCCAAACGTGATGTGCGTTTCAAATGTCTCAGCGTTTACTGCCAACGCCTCACTGAACGCTTTGAGTGCCGACTCCTGCTCTCCATCGAGCAGAAAATTCAATCCCAAATAATATTGCGACGGCGGTGTTTGATCTTTTTCTTCGTCGCGGCCCGACGCACCGCGGCCCAGCACCCAGCCCGCCGCAACGGCGAGGAACAACAGCGCAAGTAGTAGCGTATTTGGCTCAGCCATTAGTCGACAAGCGCTCTACGCGCTGCTTCAGGCGATTATTTTCTCTCTGCAGCGCGGCCATACTCGCTCGCTGACGCAAGACAATAACCGTACTAATAAGACTGCCCACAGCGATACCCGCCACTAAAAACAACAGAAGCCACACAGCCAAGTTTTGCTCCGGGAGGGTGACAATCAACAGCGATAATGGAACGAGAGAGGTATTCTGTGTAGCGAACACTGCACCTATGAAAATGGAGGCGGCCACGAGACTAAGGCTGAAGACGGCGCGAAGCCACTTGAGCATTAAAATACCGCCTTGATAGAGCGATTCACCCGCTCCCGCAGCTCTTTACCCGGCTTAAAGTGGGGAACGTACTTCCCTTCGAGCTGCACCGCATCGCCCGTTTTTGGATTACGCCCTTTTCGGGGCTCGCGGTAATGTAGAGAAAAACTGCCGAAGCCACGAATCTCGATGCGGTCACCCATCGAGAGCGTTTCAGCCATATGATCAATCATCAGCTTTACCGCAAGTTCAACATCTTTGGTCGTCAATTGGCTTTGTTGTGATGCCATTAAGTCGATCAGTTCACTTCGTGTCATATTCGGTCGCTCCCGAGTGTATTGTCCATACCAGGGCTCAGGCATACAAGGTTAAACAGCTTGTAGATATCCCACCAACGTCGCGAGAGAAATTTCTCCAGCACGTACAAGTAAAGGGGCTTAGTTACTAAAGCCTTAAACCGTACGTTTCCGGTTTTCGGCATGACATCGGCTTCTCCCATCGCGAACGTCATGAGTCGATCGATGGCGTAGTCTTCGGATGACCAGAGTTTCTCGACCGTATGGTTGTCTTGGTCGATCTTCAATTCAATGGCTCGGGTCCAAGTCTGAGCAGGTGGTAACGGGCGTGCAAACGGGATCGCCGACCACGTACGATTATCAAACAGCACGACTGTTCCTTCGGGCGTGATCTGAGGCATGTGCTGATGGTAGAACCAGTTCATTTCCCCGATCGGCGTCAGTAACTTTGGTTGCAGCGACGGTCTCCAACCTGCGT
>CAJXZI010000039.1 GCA_913063005.1 uncultured Halieaceae bacterium
GCGGCAGCTCAAGTTCCGGACGAGGTGCTGAGAGCTGAAATCGAGGAGAGTCTTCGCACCGCACAATCGCAGCGTGACCTGCTTTTGGCAGTCGATCAACTCCGCGATGCGGTATTTACGGCCGAAAATTTAGTGGCGGCAGCGGATGAGTTGGGCGTAGCCGTTAAGACGTCAGCCCCATTCTCACGTGACGCCGGAGAGGGTATTTTTAATGAGGTTGCGCTTCGTGAGGCTGCTTTTTCTGACGACGTTTTTGCCGACAACAATAACAGCGATGTGGTCGAACTTAGCGGCAGTCGATTTGTTGCTCTTAGAGTGAAAGAGCGGCTGGCTGAGGGATCCAAGCCTTTGCAAGAGGTACGTGGCGACATCATCGCTACGCTCGAGCGTCAAGCTCGTGAGGCGAAGCTCAAAGAACTGGTTACTGACGTCAATGCTGCACTTGCGGCGGGCGAGTCACTGGAAACGATTGCTGACGAGAAAGGGCTCGACTGGCGTGTTGAGTTGGCTGCAACTCGACAAAACACACTACTACCGCCTGAGGTTTTACAGGCAGCGTTTGCAAAGCGGTCCGACGACACCAATTCGGTAAATGCCATCAATGTGAGCTCGGGCGGTTATGCCTTAGTCCAGCTTGCGAGGGTTACAGCCGGCAGCGAAGACACGCTGCTTGCGTCTGAGAAGCAGGCTCTCGTATCGGAGGTTCGGCAGGTGCAGAGTGATTTGTTGTTCACTGAGTTTCTAGCAGATTTGCGGCGCCGTGGTTCAGTGGTTGTACGCTAGCGCTATGTCTCGGAGGCGACTAAATAATGGACGACGCTTACGCTAGGTTAATCAAGAATGCGTCGGCAGCCTCTCAGACGTCAGAGGGCACGCCGACATTCTCTGGCAGCGTCAATGGCCACCAGCCCTATCCTCTAGATAAATGGAGTCCAACCAACTGCGGATTTGTCGATATCGCGATCGACCGAGATGGGCGATGGTTTCACGAAGGCTCCGAAATCAAGCGACATGAACTCGTAAGCCTGTTTGCAGGGTTGCTGCGACGTGAAGAGGACGGCTGCTACTATTTGGTGACGCCTGTTGAGAAGGTCGAAGTAGACGTGGCACTCCATCCACTCATGGTGGTCGACGCGACGCCCATGACCGCGGAGGGTGAGCCGGTGCTAGCCCTTGTTCTTAATACCGGCGGGGTCTTTCGGCTAAACGCCGAAACCGGATTACAGCCCGAGGCGCGCGCAGCCGGAGCCGCGTGTGTAAATCTTCCTAACGGTCTTAGTGCACTCTTTACCAGAGCTGCGTGGTATCGATTGGTAGAGCTTGCAGACGAAGATGGCAACATCTTCAGCGGGGGTGAGCGTTTTTCCCTGCTGGCTAATCATTAGCCTAGCAGGGAAATCTCGGTTACTTCGCTTACATGTTAGGGTAGTTAGGACCCCCAAGTCCCTCAGGCGTTACCCAGCGAATATTCTGCGATGGATCTTTGATGTCACAGGTTTTGCAGTGAACACAGTTTTGCGCATTAATTTGGAATCTCGGGGCATCGCCATCATTAATGACTTCATAGACGCCGGCCGGGCAATAGCGTTGCGCGGGTTCATCATAGGTCGGCAAGTTGACCTGAATCGGTATCGAAGTGTCCATCAGCTGTAGGTGACAAGGCTGATCCTCTTCGTGGTTTGTATTCGATAGGAATACAGAAGAGAGCCGATCGAATGTGAGCACGTTGTCAGGCTTCGGATAGTCAATCTTCTTTGACTCCGCCGCTGGCTTGAGACATGCGTGATCAGGTGTTTTGTCACGCAGCGTGAAAGGCATGTTACCGCGCATTATGGTTTGGTCGAACCACACGGCAGCAGATCCGAGCAGTGCGCCAAACGTGTGCATATAGCCGGCAAAGTTACGACTCGACTTGAGCTCCTTGCCAAGCCATGAGGCACTGACACGCGACTCAAAGTTGATGAGATCCGCCGCAGGGCTCTCTGACATGAGCGCCGCAGCAACCTCTTCGGCAGCCAGGATGCCGCTTTTCATTGCGGTATGGTTGCCCTTAATCTTCACCGCATTCAGCGTGCCTGCGTCGCAACCGATGATTAGTCCTCCGGGGAAATTCATCTTGGGCAGCGAATTTAGGCCACCTTTTGCGAGTGCTCGAGCACCGTAGGCAAGCCGCTCTGCACCCTCGAGGTACTTTGCGGTCTTGGGGTGAGTCTTCCAGCGCTGGAACTCCTCAAAAGGGCTGACGTGCGGATTGGAGTAGTTAAGATCAGTGATAAGGCCCAGATAGACCTCGTTATTCTCAGCGTGATACATGAAAGCACCGCCGGAGGAGCCGCTCTCTGCGAGAGGCCAACCCAATCCGTGAATCACTTTGCCTTCCTCGTGAAGTTCAGGTTTGATCTGCCAAACTTCCTTGATACCAATCCCGTAATGCTGTGGGTCTTTACCCTCATCGAGGCTAAAATGCGAAATCAGCTGTTTGCCTAGGTGACCGCGGCAGCCTTCGGCAAAAAGCGTGTACTTAGCGTGTAATTCCATGCCGGGCATATAGGAATCTTTCTGTTCGCCTTCAGCACTGATTCCCATATCGCCTGTCGCAACCCCTTTGACCGAGCCGTCCTCGTTAAAGAGTACTTCGGCCGCTGCGAACCCTGGGTATACCTCGATGCCCATATTCTCTGCCTGCTCAGCAAGCCAACGGCAAACATTACCCATGGAAACAATGTAATTGCCGTCGTTATGAACAGGTGCGGGCAGAAAGAGGTTGGGGATCTGGAATGCTGACGTGCCCGATGTGTAGTAGTAAAAGACATCTTCCTTTACCTCTGTTGTCAGAGGAGACCCCATGGACTGCCAATCGGGCAGCAACTCATCGAGTGCAGATGTTTCGAAAACGGCACCTGATAGGATGTGTGCACCCACCTCTGAGCCTTTCTCCACGACACAGATGCTGACTTCTTGCTCCTGCTCCTGCGCCAATTGACTGAGCTTAATAGCAGCGGAGAGTCCCGCAGGACCTGCACCCACTACTACCACATCGAATTCCATTGATTCGCGTTCCACGACTTACCTCCAATTAACAGTCGCAATAGGCCGTATCTGCATAAAATATGAGTCGACAATCGCTTTTTTGAACTTTCAGTATGTTAAAGTATCGCGCCTCGCAGGTGTAGTAACGCGAGCAAGATTTTGATCATTGATCATAAACAAACTTACACACGTTAACTTTCAGTGGAGATGCTATGAAAGTACTCGTCGCAGTGAAGCGCGTTGTTGATTACAACGTCAAGGTTCGCGCCAAAGCAGATGGTTCTGATGTAGAGCTGAACAATGTAAAAATGGCGATTAACCCATTCTGTGAAATCGCGGTAGAAGAAGCAGTGCGCCTCAAAGAAGCGGGCACAGCGTCAGAAGTCGTTGTTGCCTCTATTGGTGACAAAAGCTGCCAGGAACAGATTCGCACGGCGTTGGCACTCGGTGCCGATCGCGGCATACACGTAGACGCTGACGGTCGTCCAGAGCCGCTTGAAGTTGCGAAGCTGCTTAAAGGTGTCGTAGCGGCCGAATCTCCGGATCTCATCATTTTAGGTAAGCAATCGATCGATGGTGATAACAACCAGACGGGCCAGATGCTTGCTGCACTGACGGGTATGGGACAGGGCACTTTCGCCTCTGAGGTAAACGTCGGCGATGGCACGGTTCAGGTCACTCGGGAAATCGATGGTGGCTTACAAACGGTCGAGCTAAAGCTTCCCGCCGTGGTTACCACGGATCTGCGCTTGAACGAGCCACGGTATGCGTCTCTTCCCAACATTATGAAAGCGAAGAAAAAGCCACTTGAGACAATGTCTCCCGCGGATCTTGGGGTGGATATCCAATCCCACGTAGCGCTCGTAGGCGTTAAGCCACCGGCAGAGCGTTCGGCAGGTATCAAAGTTGAATCAGTTGAGCAGTTGGTCGACAAGCTCAAAAACGAAGCAAAGGTGATCTAATGAAGACATTAATTGTTGCTGAACACGATAACCAAACACTTAAAGCGGCGACGCTGAATGCTGTTGCGGCTGCACAACAGCTAGGTGGCGACGTAGATGTCCTCGTTGTGGGGAGTGGCTGTGAAGGCGCGGCAAATGCAGCGGCGGCAGTGACGGGCGTTGGTTCTGTACTCTGTGCAGACAACGCGGCATACGAACATCAGCTCGCTGAAAATGTCAGCCTCGCAGTGGCCGATGCGGCGGCCAACTACGACTGCGTGATGGCTGCAGCGACGGCGAACGGTAAGAATGTCATGCCACGTGTCGCGGCACTTCTTGACGTCGCTCAGATATCAGATATCACTGCGGTTATCGACGCAGACACCTTCGAGCGTCCTATTTACGCCGGTAACGTTATCGCTACGGTTAAAAGCTCAGACAGTAAAAAGGTCATCACCGTAAGAACAACGGCGTTTGACGCGGTGCCAGCTGAGGGCGGTAGTGCGTCGGTTCAAGCGGTAGAAGGAGCACATGATGCTGGGGTTTCTCGGTTCATTGGTGAAGAAGTAGCCGTCTCGGATCGTCCTGAGCTCACTTCTGCTTCTGTAGTGATTTCTGGTGGTCGGGGCATGCAGAACGGCGATAACTTCTCGATGCTTGAAGGCATTGCGGATAAGCTGAACGCGGCGATTGGTGCTTCACGTGCCGCGGTCGACGCCGGCTTCGTACCCAATGATTACCAGGTAGGGCAGACAGGTAAGATTGTTGCGCCCGACCTGTATATTGCTGTCGGTATTTCAGGTGCAATTCAACACCTGGCTGGCATGAAAGACAGCAAAGTGATTGTGGCGATTAACAAAGACGAAGACGCGCCGATTTTTCAGGTCGCGGATTACGGACTTGTTGCGGACTTGTTCTCAGCATTGCCCGAGCTAGAGACGGCGCTTTAAAGCGCCGCTTATTGAAACTTAATCTGGTCGTTAGGGGGATTTGATGGCTAAAAGTAATATGGACGACAGCACGGCGGACGCCATCGTTGCGGTCGTGGTGGTATCAGTCGCTGTACTTGCAATCGTTCAGTGGTTGTCTGGCTTACCCGCCTAAGCAACAACGAGCTGCACAACCGTCATTACTGTCGCGATAAACAGGGCGGTAAAGATGATGCCGGCGGCAATAAAGGTCCCGGCATTTCCTTCTTCAAAATCGCGTTCGCGATTCTTTTTGCTTTGAACGCCAATAGCTGCCGCTAGTGTGCTTTGAATCACGCGATAGGCTTTTGTAGTCACCGGATATCTCCTTAAAGAATAAGCTTATTCTATTTGGTAATTTAAAAATTGCAAGTCGCTGCTACAAAACGCTTTGCATCTGCTAACCTTGCATTCACAAAAAGGGGACAAGTCGATGGTAACAATAACCGAATCAGCGCGAGAGTATTTGAAAGAGTTGCTTGAGAAGCAGGCGGATGCGCTGGGTGTAAGGGTGTTCATTAATAATCCTGGTACTCCTCGTGCAGAAACCTGTATCGCCTACTGTCGAGAGGGCGACATGCAGGCAAGCGATGTCTCGCAGGACTATGAGTTATTCACTGCCTGGATCGAGGAGCGCAGCATCCCATTCCTCGAGGATGCGGTGGTCGACTACGCAAAAGATCGCATGGGTGGTCAACTAACGATCAAGGCACCTAATGCAAAAATGCCCCGAGTCGACGCAGACAGCTCGATCGAAGATCGTATCAATTATGTCTTGTATAATGAGGTTAACCCTTCGCTAGCCGCGCACGGCGGGGACGTATCGTTGGTCGAGGTGACTGAGGATCAGTTTGCTATTTTGCAGTTTGGAGGCGGCTGCCAAGGCTGCAGCGCCGTCAGCATTACGCTTAAAGACGGTGTTGAAAAAACGTTGATTGAGCAGATTCCAGAACTCGCAGGCGTGCGAGACATGACGGACCATACCGACCGCACTAACGCATTTTATTAGGCCCAACGAGCCGGCGTGGCTTCCAATTAACGCGAGGGATAGTCGCTCGTTTCTTTTGTCTGCTAGCTAATGCGTGAGGGTAGTGCGTCGCCTACCGCTTCAGCTATCTCACGAAGCGAAGCTTCCGTCGTCGCCCAATCAATGCACGCGTCCGTTACAGAAACGCCATAGGCTAAATCACTGAGCTGTTCAGGAATGTTCTGGCGTCCTGCGTGTAGGTGACTTTCGAGCATCAAACCAACAATCGACGTGTTGCCTTTCACGACCTGGTTTGCCACATCACGAGCTACAAGCGGCTGCACGTTGTGATCTTTGCTGGAGTTCGCATGGCTACAATCCACCATAATATTTGCGGGCAACGCAGCAGCTTCGAGCGCGGCTTCACACATCGCTATGTTGACACTGTCGTAATTAGGTCCGTTGCTGCCTCCACGAAGAACCACGTGGCCATACGCATTCCCCTTCGTTTCGAACACAGAAACGACGCCCTCGGAGTTCAGCCCTAGAAAACGATGAGGGTGTTGAACTGACTTCAACGCGTTGATTGCCACATCCAAACTACCATCTGTGCCGTTTTTAAAGCCAACCGCCGAAGAGAGGCCACTCGCCATTTCGCGGTGTGTTTGTGACTCTGTCGTTCTGGCGCCAATCGCGGACCAACAAATCAAATCCTGCAGGTATTGGGGTGTAATTGGGTCAAGTGCTTCCGTTGCGGTCGGCAAGCCCATAGCCAGAAGGTCGCGAAGAAGCGTTCTACCCAGTTTCAATCCTTCTTCGATGTCAAAGGAATCGTCAAGGTGAGGATCATTGATGAGCCCCTTCCATCCGGTAGTAGTGCGCGGCTTTTCAAAGTAGACCCGCATCACGATGTAGAGCGTATCGCTAAGTTCAACAGCCAGTTCTTTTAGGCGCTTCGCGTATTCTATAGCGGCATCACAATCGTGGATCGAACACGGACCAACCACAACGATAAGACGGTGATCCTTGCGATCTAGGATATTGCTAATAGTTGCCCGCGAGCTACTCACAAAATCAAACGTAGTGGCATCCACAGGGACCGAGGCTCTCAAGGCGTTGGGTGCGATGAGCGTTGTTTGAGATGCTACGTTGATATTGTGAACTGATGATTGCGTCATGACTTCAAGTGATTGTTTTAGGACAGCGGGAGAATACCCTGTCCTCATTCTAGAGTCATGAAGATCACTGACTTTAATGTGAATTTATTCGCTTAACGGCTTGCTGTATAAGTGCACCATGAACGTGCTCGCAGTAAACAGTTTGCCCTCAATCGATTCCCTCCTTGCGTCCTTGAGTCGCGGCGGTGTCGTGATCACAGCCACGCAGCGCTTAGCCCGACATCTCATCCAGCAAATATCTCTCCATCATCCAGTCGTCATCGAAAGGCCCGCAGTTCTCTCACTTGAGTCATGGTTGATCGAGACATGGTCTCAAATTGAGGAGCGTAACAAAGCCCCCCGAAGGATGCTTTCAACCGCGGAGTCGAGTGAACTTTGGCGTCGTATTATTGAGGATCACGCGGCTACACAAGGAACCTTTAGCCTACTTCAGTCAGAGTCCGCAGCAGTATTGGCGGCTAGCTGCCGGGTGGCGCTAAAAACTCATAATGTCTCATTGGCGTATGAGGCGAATCGCCGATTGTTTCAATCGGAAATGGACACTCAAAACTTTTTGGCGTGGCTCGATGCACTGGATGCAAGACTCGTTCGTGAACAATGGCTTTTGCTAGAAGACGCCTACGAAATCATCGCTCAAGGCGCCATAAAAGATGCTGGCGAGGTGCTGTTTTTATCAGAGGAAGCGCCCGGACCCGCGCTGTCAAAGGCCTTGAATCAGTGTTTCAGTAAATGCACGTGGCATCACTCTGAAGCACTCGGGGTACCGTTAGTCACTCATGCGCTTGAGACTCGCTCCGATGAAATGACAGCGGCGGCTCGCTGGGGAAAGGCAGCGTACGACGCAGGACACTCCGCCGCCATCGTACTCGTCGATTATCAGCGTGATAGAACCGAACTTGAGCAATGTTTGAGACGGGAATTTGAAGTGGATGGGCAGTCCTTCACTAAGCTGCCAGTCAACTTTAGCCGGGGCATAGAACTCTCTAAAACACCGATGTACCGCGACCTTACATTACTCCTGCGATTACTCTGCGGGAGTGTTTCACGCGAGGAGATACTTGCCTTATTGCGATCACCTTTTTTTTACTGGAGTAACGAATCCGAGAAGGTAAAGCTCATTCGTGCACTATTTTCGAGCGAGGAGAAGCAGTTTTCTATTTCGGGCGTTCTGTCGCAGATCAACCTCATTGCACCGCATTCAGGCCTTGCTGAAGCACTTAGCTGGACGCGCGTGGAAAGATTATCGTCAGTCAAACACAGCGTCTCCAAATGGTGTGAGGTCTTTGCTGACTTCTTAACAAAAGCAGGGTGGCCAGGCACGACAGCACTGGACTCGGTTGAGTATCAACAATACGAGCTGTTTTCTGACATCTTGGAAACCATAGAAATAAATCCGATAGATAAGGGCGCCTTCTCCTTATCGCTGTTTGTTGAGAAGCTGAATTACGCACTCTCGCAACGCATTTTTCAGCCCCAGACCGAATCGTCCCCTCTGCAGGTTATGTCTCTGAGAGATACGTTTGGCCTTCCCTTTGACTCAGTTAGGGTAGTAGGGGCTGTCTCAGAGCTGCTACCAGGCAGGCCGCAGCTTCTGAGCTTAGTTCCGTGGCAGATTTGCCGGGACTACAGCATTCGATCGGTGTTTGAGGACGAAACTGAGTCAATAAGCAGGCGATTGCTGGGTCGTTTGAATCAGCAGGCGACCTTAACCGCATCGTTCGCTTTAGCTGTGGATGGACTAGAGACACGGCCAAGTCGGTTTTGTGGTGAGCCACATTCCTTGACCCTCGAACAGGCGCAACACCCTAAGGGCGTAAGTTCTGCGCTTGAAGAGGTGTTGGATGACGTTGGTAGTGAGGCGATAACACCGCTGAGCCAAAAAGGAGGTGTTGGTCTTTTAGAAGATCAAGCGCTGTGCCCGCTCAAAGCTCATCTCAAGCATCGCTTGAGCATCTCTCCACTTCGAGAGGAACAGATTGGTCTCTCGGCTGCAGAGCGCGGCGCACTCCTTCACGCAGCACTGTTTCACACCTTTGAGGAGTTAAGTAGCTCAGAGGATTTATTGCGGTCCGAGCTTCGGCAACAAGAAGCAATCGTTAATCGCTCAGTTGATAAAGCCTTGTTGTCGATGAAATCCCGTACTCGCGAGCGGGTGGGTCTCGACGTTATTGATCTTGAGCGTATTAGGCTTCAAACCGCCGTCATGGAGTGGCTGGCAGTCGAGGCAAAAAGAACGATTCCATTTAACGTCATCGCCCGCGAAACACCCTACGAGTGGGAAGCACGGGGTCTATCGCTCTCTTTTAAAGTCGATCGAGTCGATCAGCTTGCCGATGGTGGGCGGGTGATCATTGACTATAAGTCCAAGACGAGCAACAGCTTGAGCGATTGGACAGGTGCACCGATCAGAGCGCCGCAATTGCCCTGTTACAGCGAAGTGATTGATGGTGTTGTGTCCGTAGCGGTTGCATCAGTAACGAGCGACAAACCGGGTTATCGAGCTCTGGGCGCAGCCATCGGTGTTGGCAAGAGCGACTCAGCCTCGAAAAGAGAACTCGAGGAGAGGGCTGAGCTGAGTTGGTCTGAATTAAGAGACCAATGGAAGCGCGAGCTCGACCGTCTCGTAGCCGACTTTATCCGAGGTAGCACCGTCGCTACGCCTTCGGCTAAGGCTTGTCGCTATTGTGACTACTCAGCCATCTGTCGAGCAAAAGTGCAGAACGGTGGTGAGAGCGACGAGGATGCGGACGTGACAAACAATGACTGACCAAGCAATTCGCAAAGAAGTCCTATCAGTCGACCAGAGCTTCTGCGTCACAGCGCCTGCCGGCTCAGGGAAGACGAGCCTTCTGACTCAACGAATCCTTGCGCTGTTATCTCGTGTTGAGCGACCAGAGCAGATTCTGGCAATTACGTTCACTCGAAAAGCGGCAGCAGAAATGCGAAGTCGCGTCCTCTCAACGCTCGAGCAAGCCGCAGCCGGCGCTACCGCATCGTCGGAGCACGAGTCCATAAGTCTTCAACTAGCGCAGACCGCGCTCGAGCATGCCAAGAAAATGGGTTGGTCGCTCAATGCTGAAAAGCTGAACATAAGAACCATTGATGGTTTATCAGCGCAGCTGAATCGCTCAATGCCCGTCACCAGTGGCTTGGGTGGTGGCGCTAAGATTACCGAAGATGCATCGCGGCTTTATTCTGAAGCCGTTGATGAGCTCTACGGACTGTTGGGCGAGAGCTCCCAACGCGGTGAGGCGCTCAGAGAGCTCCTGCTCCTGATGGAAAATAACTGGCAGCGCTGTAGTGAATTATTGGTCTCGCTATTGGCGCAACGGGGTGACTGGCTGTCAGCTCTCGGGCAGCATGAAGCACCCGAAGCCGCAGCTGAGCTTGCGCTCCAGACGCTTGAGCGCATCGTCTCTGACAGACTTTCTCAAGCTCTGAATAAACTTCCTGGAGGCTGGATCACGAGTGTTGTCGACGCAGCTAATCAAGCGAAGGAACGATTGGCGCTATCGATTGCAGACGGCTCCGTGGAAGAGGCGAAGGCGAATACATTCGAAGGTGACTCACTGCAACTAAGCCGCAATCTGTCCTCGTTAGCCCACTGGAAATGGTTTGTTAGCTTTGTCCTAGTAAAGCAGGGCACACCGCGTAAGAGCTTTGACAAGAATTGGGGTTTCAGACCCAAACTGGATGCGGGTTTAAAGCAGCAGTTGGTTGAGCGCGTTGCAGAGATCAACGATTACCCCGAGTGCATCGATCTATTGAAGGAAATCGCAGTACTCCCGTCACTCAGCCTAGCATCGGAAGAGTGGCAAGGGGTTCTAAGGTTGTCCCGTGTGTTACCGGTACTTGCGGCGCAACTACTGACCGTCTTTAAGTCGCGCGGCATGGTCGATCACACCCATGTGGCTATGGCCGCAGAGAGTGCACTGGGTGATGACACAGAGCCAACGGATTTGGCACTGCGCTTGGATTATCAAATCCAGCACATTCTTGTTGATGAATTTCAAGACACCTCGCTTACGCAGTTTCAGCTTTTGGAGAAGCTGTGTCGCGGCTGGTCGGAATACAACTTTGTGAACCCCCAGTCACCCAGGACGCTGTTTATCGTGGGTGATGCGATGCAGAGTATCTACGGTTTTCGCTACGCGGACGTAGGCTTGTTTTTGAAGGCAGGCAATGAAGGCGTCGCTGGCGTCACGCTTGAATCTCGAGCCTTAACACAAAACTTCAGAACACAGTCCAACATTGTTTCTTGGGTCAATCGTCAGTTCGAGGCATTAATCCCGGCGAATGGTGATGCTCGGTTAGGTGTCGTTCCGTTGACCAAAGCTGAGGCGGTTAACCCGGCGTTGGCAGGGCAATCTGTCGCTATTCATGTTTTTCCTGATGACGCCCATCGAGAAGCAGCGTTTGTCGTCGAAAAAATAATAGAACTGCAGACGAATCAACCAGGCAGCAGTATTGCCGTGCTGGGTAGGAGTAGGACCGCGATAACGCCAACAAGTCTTGCGCTGACACAGGCTGGTATAGCGGTTGTTGGGTCAGATTTAACCCCATACAACCAGCGCTCAGCAGTCGCCGACCTTATGTCGTTGGTGAGATGGCTCGCAAACCCCGCTGATACCATCGCATTGATCGCGCTTTTAAGAACGCCCATGGTGGGAGTTAACTTTAAAGATATAGGGCTACTAGCACCGTTCTTGAACGATCGATCCGTCGCAGATCTTGCTGACCTCGTAGAAAGCGGTGTCACGTCGATCTCTCATGACGGGTGTTCGCGTCTGCTTTTTGCGCTTGACGCACTGATATGGGCTGAGTCAAAGCGAGACCGGCTAGATTTAACGGTCTGGGTGGAGCAGTCTTGGGGCAGACTGGGAGGCAATCACGCATACCCTGTCTCTGAGGGGGTGGATACGGTAGCACTCCTTGAGCATATCCGACAGCAAGAGGTGTCTTCAAATCGGCTTGATGTGTCCGCGTTAAACGATTGGTTTGAAAGAGGTTACTCCAAAGCCGAGTCGTCAACGGCAACCGTCGAATTAATGACCCTGCACAAGAGTAAAGGACTGGAATTTGATCATGTCTTCATAGTCGGGGCAGCAAAAACGGGACGTTCGGGGGACTCGCCACTGCTACGCTGGTACCGCGATGGGAATAAAGGTTTGATGATTGCGGCCAAGCCTCAAGTCGAGACACCCGGTTCGGTCTATGAGTACCTCGCCTATTTAAACAAAGCGCAAGAGCAACAAGAACTTATTCGCCTATTCTACGTGGGTGTTACACGCGCCAAGTGCTCGTGCACGATAACGGCAACGCAAAAGTCCGATAACGCCTGGCCACCCGCTAAAACAACTGCGTTTTGGTCGCGGTTTTGCGAGGCCGCTGAGGCGATAGTAGATTATGAG
>CAJXZI010000040.1 GCA_913063005.1 uncultured Halieaceae bacterium
AAGAATAGTAACGGACTCAAGCGGTTTCATATCGACACCTCAAAATGTGCTTACTGGTTATTTTTATTGCTTACTCACACGCTAGTGCTGAGCCAGCGAACAATCAAGTGAAACCCACTAATCGGCACCCAAACAAGCCAACCGTCGCTCTTTACCCTACGGTAAAAGAAAGGGAGGAACCGAAGCAAAGGAGGAGGAGAAGAGGAAAATTAAGCGCCCAAAGCCATAAGCTATAAGCCACAAGCCCAGAGACGAAAGACGAAAGACGAAAGACGAAAGACGAAAGACGAAAGACGAAAGACGAAAGACGAAAGACGAAAGACGAAAGACGAAAGACGAAAGAAAGTTACCACTCTGAAATCAAATGTGAGCAAGTCCTTTACCGTTCGCACAAAAAGAGTAAGGTAATAAGGACCCAAGGATGGGCAATAACAACAAGGAAGTGATCATGAGACTACATGCGTTAAGCAACGACGCACCTGCGTCAAATAACCCCCAAAACAACAATGCCCACTTCGCGCCACTCGCGTGGAGTAACGGTGAAGACGTGTTTGCACTGAGATTACGTCAGAGTCCTCCCAAACCGCCGGCACGACTGTTGGCTTTCATTGATGCTCCGAATGCCGAGGCGCTGTCGCGAACAGCGCTTAAGGTCATCGACGCTCTACTCACGGGTGATTTAAGTCGTATCAGATCAGATACAATTGCGGACAGTCTCCGCGTGAGCCCAACGACGCTAAGACGGCGCCTTAGTAGGGATTCGTTGACCTACCAACAGATATTAGATGCCGTCCGACGTTATCGTTGTGAAGAGATCTTGGCGGGCGACTGGGCTCCGGGTAAGTGTCTCGCATGGGATTTAGGCTATGCCGAAGTCAACAGTTTTTATCGTGCTTTCCGGCGTTGGACCGGCTACAACTACAGCGAACTTAAATTGCTGCTGGTGTAGATCTGCGTAAAACCTAGGGCGGTGAAAGCTTCTAGCCGACGCCGTCTTACCCGACCACCCACTTGAACACTCACTTCTACCAAAATGGCCGCATAGCGGCGCGAGTGGCTGAGGTGCTGAGGTGTTGAGGTGTTGAGGTGCTGAGGAACAGCAGTACATAGGATTTAACCCAATAACCTCTGGCAGACACCCACACAGTAGCGCCAGCACTCGGGTATATCCGGCAAGCCAAGCTATGTACGGCAAGGTAAGCTATGTACGGCAAGGTAAGCTATGTACGGCAAGGTAAGCACGGCAAGAGACGACAGATCAGTAACAAGGGATAAAATAGCCCCAAAGTCTCACTGTAGACGGTCAGTTCAGAGTAATAAAAACGCCGAATCAAAAGCCGCTGTTAGCTACTTGGCCTTAAGCGCTTGCCTCAGAGCTATCTGCAACGACGGGCTCAAAACGCCCCAACTGCTTGGCAACCCAATAACCCACCCATTCGTGGATAGCCGCGGTAGATGCATCAAGATGCTTGATACGGGGCATCCAGCCCGGAACTGCATCGGGGTAGCGCGGCACACGATGGTCTGTGGGCGCTGCTGTGACACGGAAACCCTGTGCCGTGAAGTGCGCTGCCGCGCGTCGCATATGGACCGAAGAGGTCACGAGAAGAATGTGTTGTGAGCCTGTATTCGTAAGCGCCGCAACTTCACGGGCGTTACCCTCTGTGTCTAGGCTTTTTTGCTCCAAGCTAATAGCGGCCGCGGGAACACCCAGCCGCTCTAGCAGCTCCGCCATACGACTCGCCTCCGAAATAGGACCCTGTGTGCTGCCACCGCTGACAATGATTTTGGGTGCCTTTTTGGCATGCCATAGCTCGGCCGCTGAGACTACGCGATCTGACGCATGGTTCAAATCACCCCAGCGCCCATAAACTCCCTCGGCCCCGATACCGCCACCCAAAACAACGATGGTGTCGCCATCAGGAAGCTCCTCTGGCGAAAACGCGGGATACCGTGCTTCGAGCGGCTTGGCAATCGCATCAACACCAAACTCGGTCGAAGGGTAATAAAGGACCATGAGCGCGAAGAACGTATAAAGCCCAGCGGCCGCGCGATTACCACGAAGCTGCCCTAGCAGCGAAAGTCCAATCAGGAACACCCCTAGCGATAGCGGGTAAAAAAACAGTGAAAGAACTTTCGTCAGCGTAAACATCAAGCGTAGGGATTTCTCAGCACAATGGTCTCTGCACGATCGGGCCCCGTTGAGATAATGTCAATGGGGGCACCTACGAGGCCCTCAAGCCGCTTGATGTAGTTCACAGCCGCCTCTGGGAGGTCTTCAACACGCTGCGCGCCTACTGTCGACTCGCTCCAGCCAGGAACTTGCTCGTAGACGGGATGAAGGTCGTCATAGTTTTCGGCCCCACCCATCACTTCGTTGCCCTCTGCATCGGTGTAGCCAACGCAGATTGAAATCTGCTCCAAGCCGTCGAGAACATCGAGCTTGGTCAGGCACAGTCCTGAAATAGAGTTAATCTGAACAGCGGCTTTAAGCGCAACCGCGTCAAACCAGCCACAACGGCGAGGACGTCCAGTAGTTGCACCGAATTCGTGGCCACGCTCGGCAAGTCTGAGACCGACATCATCAAAAAGTTCTGTCGGGAAAGGCCCTGAACCAACGCGCGTTGTGTACGCCTTGGTGATCCCTAACACATAATCAAGATAGAGAGGGCCAAAGCCTGAGCCTGTCGCTGTACCACCAGCAGTCGTGTTTGAGCTGGTCACAAAGGGATAAGTACCGTGATCGATATCAAGCAGTGACCCCTGTGCTCCCTCGAACATGATATTTGCGCCTGCCTCACGGTGCTCGTGAAGCCGAGTCGTAACATCGGCCATCATAGGCAGCAGCTGTCCGCACTCTTCTAAAGCGGTTGCGAGGACCTCTTCAAATTCCAGCGCCTCAGCACCGTAATAATGAACTAAAGCATGATTGTGGTAATCGAGGACTTCACGGAGGGTATCTGCGAAACGCTTGGGATCTCTCAAATCACCAAGACGCAGACCACGTCGGGCGACCTTATCTTCATAGGCAGGGCCAATACCCCTGCCCGTTGTTCCGATTTTATTCTCGCCCCGCTTCGCCTCACGCGCCTGATCCAACGCAACATGGTATGGCAGAATTAGGGGGCAGGCAGACGAGATTTTAAGACGCTCACGCACGGGGACGCCGCGCGCCTCCAATTGATTAATCTCCTTCAGCAACGCCTCCGCCGAGAGCACAACCCCGTTACCAATAAGGCACTCAACGCCCTCGCGAAGAATCCCAGAGGGAATAACGTGTAAAACCGTTTTCTCACCGTCGATAACCAACGTATGTCCGGCGTTATGCCCACCCTGGAAGCGAACAACGGCAGCCGCCTGCTCGGTCAGCAAGTCAACAATTTTGCCCTTGCCCTCATCGCCCCACTGCGTGCCGAGCACAACCACATTACGACCCATTAGTCTTTCTCCACTGGCTTGAGTAGCCATTCATCTTCAATTCGAATAAGTTGCTGTGTGCATCTGGGATCTACCGAGTCGCCGAGCGCCTTGATCACAACCTTGCCGGACGCTCTTAGCTGCGACTCAGCGGCCAGCAACGCGCTGCACTCCGTCGCCGGAGACGATACAAACGTATTTTCGGCCTCTGGTATGTCAGAAAGCATCGACCACGCTTTTAAATCAATCGCAAATCCCGTGGCCGGACGAGATCGGCCAAACGCCTCACCCACACCGTCATAGCGTCCCCCTTTGGCAATGGGCGCACCAATCTCGCGCGCGTAAAGCGCGAACACCACACCTGAGTGATAGCGATAGCCATGCGCCTCGGTGAGATCGATGTATACATTGACGTTGCCGTTACGCTCGCAGCAGGCCAATACAGCCTCAAGCTCATCCATCAACGCATTGACGCCGGGGACATTGGCAAAACCTTCTCTCGCTCTCGCGATAACATCACAGCCACCGTGCATGCTGGCAAGTAACTGAACCTGCTCGCGTTCGTGCTGATCATTCAAGTTGACTAAAAAGCGATCTAGCTCGGAGGTTGCCTTGCGCGCGAGTAGTGAGAGAACTGTCTCGCGCTGGTCTTTGTCTAGGTCCGTGGCGTCGAGAACGAGATCGCAAAAGGCAACGTGGCCAATGTCAAAAGTGACGTCGCACAGACCACTCTCAGCCACGAGCGAAAGCAATAGATCAACGACTTCAACATCAGCAGCGATATCAGCAGACCCAAAAACTTCCGCGCCCATTTGCACAGGACTGCGATCAGCAGGTATCGAGTTAGCCACGCTCTTCAATGTTGAACCTGCGTAACTTAGCCGTGTGACAGTGTCCCGCCCCAAGCTATGGGCATCGATGCGCGCCACTTGAGGCGTAATGTCCGCGCGAACGGCAAGCGTTTTTCCCGTTTCTCGGTCGGCAAATTTGCAGGTAAGTTCATCAAGATCTGCGCCGAGCCCTACCAACAGTGAATCACTGAATTCAACGAGCGGCGGTACGACGTACTCGTAGCCCCAACCCGCACAAATATCCAAGAGCCGGCGACGACAATGCTCGACGCGCCGCGCCTGCTCAGGCAAAAGCTCATCGATCCCGTTAGGGAGCAACCATCGTGTCGTGTCACTCATGTCTTAGTTCCAAGCAATGAAGCCGCGATTACACGCGAAAAAAAAGGCCGAACCCGCGTATTATCGCCGGTCCAGCCTTAGAGATACAGTGGAAGATTACTGTCCTGCTTTTGGATCTCTCAGATACTGGAAGAACTGGCTGTCTGGCTGCAACAACATGATATCGCCGCCGTTAGCAAAGGTCTCCTGGTACGCGTTCAAACTTCGTGTAAATGCATAGAACTCAGGATCACGATTGAAAGAGTCAGCATAGATTCGCGTAGCAGTTGCATCACCATCACCACGAATAATTTCCGCATCTCGCACAGCTTCCGCTTCAATAACCGTTACCTTTCTATCTGCCTCAGCGCGCATTCCCTCGGCAATTTCCTTACCTTCAGATCTCAGTTCGCGTGCTTCCTTCTCACGCTCTGCATTCATACGCCGATAAACAGACTGCGATACCTCGTTGGGTAGATCGATTTTCTTTACGCGAACGTCGATAACTTCGACACCAAGCTCCGCTGAAACAGTCTCGTTTAGACGCGCCTTGACCGCATCCATAAGCTGGTCACGCTCGCCAGATACAACCTCCTGCACACTGCGACCAGCAACTTGGTTTCTCAAATCATCATTAATCCGCTGCGACAGTAGGGCTGCAGCCCTGAATTCCTCACCGCTTGTCGCCGTATAGTACTTGGCCGTATCGATGATGCGAAACTTGGCATAAGAATCGACGATGAGCTGCTTCTGCTCTTGCGTAAAGAAACGTTCAGGCGTGGAGTCTACGGTCAAAATACGACCATCGAACTTGCGAACAGAATCCACAAAAGGAATCTTGAAGTGTAGGCCTGGCTCAAGGTCCGAATTCACAACCTCACCAAACTTGAGAAGAACGCCCCGCTGAGTCTCGCTGATCACAAACACTGAATTACTCAAAACGACAAAGGCCAAAAACAAGACCGTACCGATTAGATTTTGTCTCGACATGGTTAACGTCCTCCTCGTGTTGTGCGGCTACCAATGTCACGACGTAACTGCTCAGTCACCGCATCAGTAACCTCTCTCAGCTGCTGGGAGGTGAGGCCGCGATTCATAGCACCGCCACCCATAGCACCGTTGACTGCTGCCGGTGCCAGCTTATCAAGGGGCAGATACATCACATTATTCCCACCCTCGACGTCCACCATCACCTTATTGGTATTGGCTAGTACTGACTCAAGCGCATCGATGTAGAGACGCTCGCGCGTTACCTCGGGCGCCTTCTCGTATTCTCGGAGAAGCTGATCAAATCGCTGCGCCTCACCGGTCGCTTTGGCGATCACCTGTTGACGATAAGCTTCCGCCTCCTCCTTTATTCGCTGCGCTCGACCACGAGCCTCAGGCACGATGCCGTTCGCGTAGGACTCAGCTTCGTTCTTCACACGCTCCTCGTCCTCACGCGCTTTAATCACGTCATCAAAGGCCTCTTGCACCTGTGAGGGCGGGCTCGCGTCATCGATGTTGACCTTCTGCACGTTGATACCGGTGGTGTAGTTCACGAGGTATCGCTGCAAACGCTCTCGCACTTGGACGGCAATAGCCGCTCGTCCCTCAGTCAAGACCAAGCCCATGGAACTGTCACCCACAACGTGGCGAAGTGCACTTTGCGCCGCGTGTTGCAGTGACCGCTCGGGGTCTCTCACCTCAAGAACAAAGTTCTTTGGGTCGTCAATGACATACTGTACGGACATGCTGACGTCGACAATGTTTTCATCCTGAGTCAGCATCGTCTCGCGAAACTGCGCCGATCGTACCTGTGTAATGTTGACGCGGCTTATTGTGTCGATACCCCGTGGGTACCAAAACAGACCCGGCTGCGCCGTACGGCTGTACTCACCAAGACGGAGAACCACCGCGCGCTCTTGTTCGCCAATCTGCGTCAGACCCATGAGCCCCCAGACAGTGACCGCGATGACCGCGACGATACCGAGCAAGCTGCCCGCACCTTTGGAGCTGCCACCACCTGAACGTCCGCCAAAAAGGCCATTTAATTGCTCTTGAAGCTTTTTCAGCGCCTCATCGAGATCCGGCGGTCCTTGATCTTTACCACCCCAGGGGTCGCGCTGGCGATTACCGCCACCGGGCTCATTCCACGACATATTGGTTTCCTCGGTTAACTATGCGCACAGTCTAACAAGATCTTAAAGATTGGGGGCCCGTCATGAAGTTTCAAGGCCTAAAAATCATGCTGTTGTTTTAAACGTGTCCAGTCGGCGTCCGGCAAGTGAAGACTCACGGAACTACTTCCGTTGTCCAGCCACTCCTCCGATTGAATCGCACCAAGTTCGTAAAGCGCAGCTCTTAGCTTTCCTTGCATCGGGCTCAACTCAACGCAACCGGTAAAAAATTGCCCAGCTAGACGCTCGCCAATTGCATCTCGCAATAAGTCGAGACCTTCACCCGTCTTTGCGCTCACAGACACAGTGTCAGGCCTACCCTCGTTGTCTCGAGTTATCCTCGGCTCGCGCTCCAACAAATCTATTTTGTTGTAAACAATCAGCTGAGGGATGTCTCCCGCACCAATTTCCTCAAGCACCGACTCCACCTCGGACTTTAAAAACTCTCTATCGTCTGCGGCTACGTCGATTACGTGAATCAATAGTGATGCGTTCAGCGTTTCTTCGAGTGTGGCGCGAAAAGCTTCGACCAGCGTGTGCGGAAGGTCAGCAATAAAACCCACCGTGTCTGCAATGATCACACCGCCAAGGCCCTCAATTTCCACACGAGCCAAGGTAGGGTCGAGCGTGGCAAAAAGTTGATCGGCCGCATACACGCCAGACTCAGACCACGTATTGAACAGCGTCGATTTCCCTGCATTGGTGTAACCCACCAACGACACCAAAGGGACTTCAGCGCGTTGCCGCGCCCGACGGTTTTGCGCGCGCTGTTGCCGAACTTTATCGAGCCTTCCTTCAATCGCGCTGACACGCGCGCGCAACAAACGGCGGTCGGTCTCCAGCTGGGTTTCGCCGGGCCCGCGAAGACCTATACCACCCTTCTGGCGCTCTAGGTGGGTCCAACCACGAATGAGCCGAGTGCTAATGTGCTTGAGCTGCGCGAGCTCAACCTGCAACTTGCCCTCGTGAGTGCGAGCACGCTGCGCAAAGATATCGAGGATCAATCCTGTTCTCGCGATGACGCGGCACTTCAGATAGGCTTCGAGATTGCGTTCCTGACTTGGAGAAAGCGCGTGATTAAAGACAACGAGTTCGGCCTCCGCGTTGGCGACCTCCTCTGCAATCTCTTCGAGCTTACCCTCTCCGACGAAATACTTAGCGGTGGGTGAGCGGCGAGAACCGCGAACGACGGCGGCCGGCTCACCACCTGCCGACCGAACAAGTTCGATAAATTCTCCGAGATCAGGTTCATTCGCAGCACCATCAATCGCGATTTGAACGAGTACGGCACGTTCGCCACCCGAGTGGAGTTCAAAGAACATTGACGTTAGCTACGCGTGTTACAGCGACGCGTCGGCGATCAATGTTAGGCAGCCTCTTCCTCGTTCGCAGCGATCGGAATACGAACGTTGCGGGCAGGAACGACGGTCGAGATGGCGTGCTTGTACACCATCTGCGATACGGTATTTTTGAGCAGTACGACGAACTGGTCGAACGACTCGATTTGGCCTTGCAGCTTGATACCGTTTACGAGATAGATGGAAACCTGAACGCGTTCCTTTCTGAGTGCGTTGAGGTAAGGGTCTTGTAGCGTTTGCCCTTTTGACATGGGAGCTCCTTAAAATGTCAACGGCCGCAAAAAACGAGGCGGCCCAATATCCCCAAATTTGGGGGCGCGTAGTCTACTACGACAGCGGCACCTACAGGTAGTTCCGAAATTGGCCTTTGACCTGCTCTTGTACATTTTTTGCGCCACTGTCGAGCCAGTGTAGACCAGACCAGCCTCGAAGCCACGTAATTTGACGCTTCGCTAACTGCCGAGTTGCCGCAACCCCCTTATCTCTCGCGGTTTCGAGCGAACACTCCTGCGACAAATGTGACCAAATCTGTCGATAACCCACTGCACGAATAGCAGGTAAATCGACATGCAGATCGCCGCGCTGATAAAGCGCTGCTACTTCCTCTAAGAATCCGTTGGCAAGCATATCGTCGAAACGACGTTCAATTCTTTCATGAAGAATGCGCCGCTCTGCAGGTGCGAGCGCCACACAAATAGCGGCTCGCTTTTGCCCTTCGGAGCGCGCACGCCAGTCACTCATGTTGACCCCAGTTTGACGGTACACCTCGAGCGCACGCGATATCCGTTGACTGTGATTTGGATGTAGAGAGCCGGCGGTTACCGCATCTACCGCGTGTAACTGTCGATGCATTTCTGGCCAACCTTGTTCGAGTGCCTCTTTCTCGATTGCCGCGCGTATCTCAGGGTCTGAAGCTGGCATCTCCGAAAGGCCCTCAAGAAGGGCTTTGAAATACATCATGGTGCCGCCAACAAAAATGGGGACTTTCCCGCGAGAACGAACTCTCTGAATCGTCTCCAAAGCGTCGTTCACAAAATCTGCTGCGGTGTAAATCTCCAGCGGATCGCGTATATCAACGAGATGATGAGGGTAATCGGGTTGAGCGGCGCCGATTTCCAACCCACGGTAAACGAGAGCCGAGTCGACGCTTATCAGCTCCGCATTGCACGCTTCAGCAAGCGCGATTGCGGTATCGGTTTTCCCCGCAGCGGTGGGGCCCATGATACAGAGCAGAGGATCTGTCACTTAACGTCCTCGCAAAAACAGCTTATCGAGCTCGTCGTGGCTAAGCTGCACCCAGGTCGGTCGTCCATGGTTACATTGACCCGAGTTCTCGGTGACCTCCATATCGCGGAGTAGTGCGTTCATCTCGCCAATAGAGAGCGCTCGGTTGGCGCGAACAGCACCGTGACAGGCCATGGTGGCCAATATCTCATCAATACGCGCAGACAACCGATCACTGTGTCCGACTTCAGATAAATCAGCTAGGACATCACGCACCAGTTGTTCTGCGTTATCGCGGGCCAGGATAACGGGAATCTCCCTAATCAGAACACTGTTCTCGCCCGCTATTTCGACAACCAAACCCAAGCCATCGAAGGCCACGGAAAACTCTTCGAATGCTGCCATCTCACCACCAGAGAGATGCAGTGATATCGGGACAAGCAGTGGCTGCCTCGCAAGTCCATTTTCGGCTCGTGCTGCTTTTAACCTCTCATACGTTATTCGCTCGTGCGCCGCGTGCGCGTCAACCAGCACCATACCGTTGGCGTTTTGCGCAACGATATAAGCGCCATGCAAATGGGCGACAGCAAAACCCAGCGGTGGGACATCACCCGCAGAAATGTTCCTCGCAACCGAACTTTGAGACGCAAGCCCAGCAGGTGCCGACGCTCCTGGAGCGATTGATTGGGAGAGGGATCCGCCCGAGTCCTGGATCCACGAACCATCCATACTCGATAGACTTAGAGCCGATAGACCGAGGCCCGACTGAGACGCACTTTCAAAACCGGATTTTTCTTCACTTGGAGAGATCGCATCGGAAGAACGGATTGTCGGGATATTGAGCCCAATGGATACCTGCTCGAATGAACTCTCGGGGAGATCGCTCACGTTGGCCTCGTTCGTATGGTCGCCCGGCCTAACGTCGGCAAGTGTTCGCCCTAAGGTACTGAACACAAAACCGTGCACCGATCGGCTGTCACGAAATCTCACCTCATGCTTCGTCGGGTGAACATTGACGTCCACTCGGTTGGCCTCAAGGTCCAGGAACAGTACATAGGCCGGATGTCTTCCTCCATAAAGAACGTCGCGGTACGCCTGACGGACTGCGTGAGTAATCACCTTATCTTTGACCACTCGGCCATTTACGAAAAAGTACTGCAGATCTGCCTGCGCGCGGGAGAATGTTGGCAAACCCACCCAGCCGCGCAGCGATAGACCATGAGCCACCCGATCAACCACCACGCTTTGATGTGCAAAGGCCTCGCCGCATACACCAATGACACGCCGTTGAAGATCTGCATCTGTGGAGCCAGCAGGGAGCCGTTGGATCACTTTACCGTTGTGCGACAGTACGAAGGCGACCTCAGGATGCGCGAGTGCAGTTCGCTTCACCACCTCCTCGATACGCGCGTATTCTGTGCGCTCCGTACGCAAAAACTTCCGCCGAGCAGGCGTATTGTAGAACAGGTCTCGAATATCCAGCGTCGTACCCCGAGGATGGGCCTGCGGCGAAATACTCACCTGCATCTCGCGCCCTTCACAGTAAGCAGCGCGGCCGTTCGCCGGGAGATCGGATGTATTTGAGGTGATGGAGAGCTTTGAAACCGAAGCGATAGAGGCGAGTGCCTCACCGCGAAATCCGAGTGTTGCAACGGCCTCCAAATCATCGATAGAGGCTATTTTGCTTGTCGCATGACGCGCTAGCGCCAAAGGCAAATCCTGGTCAGAAATACCGATTCCATTATCGGTAATCCGGATGCGCTTAACCCCACCCTCTTCAATATCGACCGAGACCACGCTGGCTTGAGCATCGATAGCATTCTCCAATAACTCCTTCACCACGGAAGCCGGCCGCTCAACGACCTCACCCGCTGCGATTTGATTAGCCAGACGATTGTCGAGTTGACGAATTTTAGGTGTTGCCATCAGCCGGACTCCGGCAACTTGAGCACCTGACCGACACGAATAGTGCTTGATGTGAGCGAGTTCATCGACCGCAAGTCGCGAACAGAAACGTCATACCGGCGAGCAATCTCAGACAACGTATCGCCTCGGGCAACGGTTACTGTTCGGCGCGCTCCGCTGCCTTCAGACTTCCGAGCAAACAAGGTTCCGGGCGGTGGATAGGCTTCAAACCAGCGATCGACACCCCGATAAATAGCTGACGCCATCTTCTCTTGATAGCCGGCGCTGTTTAGAGACCTAGCCTCCTGGGGGTTTGAAATAAAACCCGTCTCGACAAGTATCGAGGGAATGTCTGGCGATTTAAGGACCGAAAAGGCCGCCTGCTCCACCTTCTTTTTATGCAATTTCGCAAAACCGCCCATCTCCTCCAGCACTTCCTTCCCAACACTTAAACTGGAGTCCAAGGTTGCTGTCATCGAGAGATCGGTAAGGACCCCCGCGAGCACGTCGTCCATTTCCGAGACCGCAACACCGCCCACCAAGTCAGCCGCGTTTTCTTTGTCAGCTAAGAACTGTGCGGCAGTTGATGAGGCTCCGCGTGTAGAGAGCGCGTACACCGAGGCGCCATTGGCGGAGGGATGTGTAAAAGCATCCGCGTGAATCGATACAAAAAGATCCGCTTGATGTTTTCGCGCTAATTCGCGGCGCCCTTTCAAGCTCACGTAATAGTCGCCCGATCGAATCATCACAGGACGGTAGTTGGGTGAGGCCTCCAGCTTTTTCTTCAACCGCTGGGCAATGGCCAAGACCACGGTTTTTTCTCTCAGCTTGTTAGGGCCTGAGGCACCGGGGTCAGTACCGGCGAACTTTTCGGTTCTTTGAGCGAGCTTAGAACGACTGATAAATGCCGAAGAAAAAGCTGCCTCTTCAATACACCCCA
>CAJXZI010000041.1 GCA_913063005.1 uncultured Halieaceae bacterium
GGTGTGAGAATACCGCAGGATGCCCCGCTCAGCAGAAAGCGGCGCTAGAGCACTTTGTATCGCGTAAGGCGATGGACATTGATGGTGTAGGGGAGAAGTTGCTTCATCAACTCTTCGATGAGGGACTCATCAGTAGTGTTGCCGACTTGTACTCCCTGAGTCAGGACACGCTCGTAAACCTCGAGCGCATGGGGACTAAATCAGCCAAGAAGGCACTGACTGCTATTGAGGCAAGCAAGAAAACTGAGCTGCCACGATTCATTTATGCCCTTGGGATACGTGAGGTGGGCGAGGCAACAGCACGCAATTTATCAACGCACTTTGGCAGTTTAGAGCTTCTCATGCAGGCCTCTAGGGAGGCGCTCGAAGAGGTGGATGATGTTGGGCCCATTGTGGCGTCTCATATTCATCGTTTCTTCGCGAGAGAGCAGAACAGGTTGCTAATCAAAGAGCTTCTTGATGCAGGGCTGCACTGGGATACCGAAGACAATCAGGTCGCGACGGACGGTGTGCTGTCGGGTCAGACCTGGGTAGTCACTGGCAAACTGGAATCGATGTCTCGAGATGAGGCTGGGAGCCTTATCCGACGGCATGGTGGTCAGACCGCCGGATCAGTCAGTAAGAAAACGGACGTTTTATTGGCGGGACCCGGGGCGGGTTCAAAACTCAGCAAGGCTGAGTCGCTGGGCGTTGAGGTTATTGATGAAGCGAGTTTTCTCGCGATCCTTGAGCAGGCGGGCTAATGAGTAACCTCCGTGTGACTTTCGTACTTTTTGCGGTGCTCCTCAGCGTTAGCTGTGCGACAAAGCCACCCGCAAAACTCGATAATGTCTGCGATATCTTTAGAGATAAAGATGGTTGGTATGAGGATGCTGTTGCTTCGCGTCAGAAGTGGGGCGTTCCGGTATCTGTGATGATGGCATTTATGCATCAGGAATCGCGTTTCGTTGCCGGAGCAAAGCCACCCAGAAAGCAAATCTGGGGCTTTATACCAGGCCCTCGACCCAGCGATGCGTATGGATATTCGCAGGCGAAAAACAGTACTTGGGAGTGGTACAAAACCAAATCCGGTAATCATGGCGCAGATCGCGATGATTTTGACGATGCGATCGATTTTGTGGGTTGGTACAACCACACAACCCACAAAACCAACGGAATTGCGAAAGACGATGCATTTAGATTATACCTTGCCTACCACGAGGGGCATGGCGGCTATAAGCGCGGTACTTACCGATCAAAGCCCTGGTTGGTTGAGGTGGCTAAGAAAGTCGATCGCAGGGCAAACATTTACAACCGGCAGCTGGCATCCTGTCAGGATGAGTTCAAAGACAAAGGTTGGTTCGATTGGTGGTAACCACCGTAACCTTTCTGTCATTTTTTTTTCATTTAATAGGCGCGGAGCTAGAGGATTGAAAACATGACAGCTAAAAAGGTTTTGATTGTCGATGACGAATTTTCGATTCGCGACATGTTGCGAATGGCCTTAGAGATCGCCGATTTTGAGTGTATCGAGGCTGAGAATATTCAAGACGCCCACCGGCTTATTGTCGATGAACGCCCAGATATCGTACTGCTGGATTGGATGCTGCCCGGCGGCAGTGGTCTGGAGCTGCTCAGGCGTTTAAAGCGCAACGACGCTACCGCGGAAATACCCGTGATCATGCTGACAGCAAAAGCGGCTGAGGACAACGTGATCCAGGGCTTGGATGTTGGGGCTGATGATTACGTGACGAAGCCCTTTGCACCGCGAGAATTGATTGCACGGATAAAGGCTCAGCTGAGGCGTGCCGCCGGTGGTGAGCAGCGAGACCGTCTAGAGGTGGAGGATCTCCTGCTCGATATGGATAGCCGACGAATATTCGTCGCCAACCAACCTATCGAGATGGGGCCAACGGAATTCAATTTGCTCCAATTTTTTATGTCACACCCCGAGCGGGCATACACGCGGAACCAGCTTCTTGATCATGTTTGGGGCGCTAACGTCTACGTTGAGGAGCGGACCGTCGATGTCCATATCCGTCGTCTCAGAAAAGCGCTTGAGGGTGGCGTGAAAGATTACAGTGACCTAATTCAAACCGTTCGAGGCACGGGCTACCGGTTCTCGACTAAAGGTGTGACTTCTGAGTGACTACTCGGCGTTCAGCTCGGCGTTCAAATTGGCGCGCACCGCTGCGCACACCGATGGCAATACTGAGTTTAGGTGTGTTTGGTTATTGGTTCGGGCACTTCTTTGTGTTTTTGACGATAGCGTTGAGTACAGTCCTCCTCTACTGGGGGGTTCAGCTCTATCGCGTAGAGCGGTGGCTTGGTGATCCCGAGTCGGCACCTCCCGAAGCCCGGGGTGTGTGGGGGCGGTTGTTTGACCATATATACCGTCTACAACGTCAAAGTCTAGAAACCCAAGACCGCTTGGAATCGTCACTGGAATATCTTCAGGACTCCCTCAGATCCCTGCGTGATGTCGCCATTATCACAGACCCGCGAGGCAATATCGTTTGGGCTAACGAGGCTGCCAAGCAACTGCTCAATATCAGTATTGATAACGATGTTGGCCGGCCACTGGTTAATCTCATCCGTTCACCCTCGTTTTCGGATTATCTATCAGCGTCTGACCATACAGTACCTCTGCGTTTGCCACCGACTCCCGAGCAGGAACGATGTTTCCAGGTCGAGGTAACAGCCTTTGGGGACGGTGATAGGCTGATATTTGTCAAAGACATAACCGAACAGTACAAACTCGAGATGATGCGCCGTGATTTTGTGGGGAACGTCTCCCATGAACTAAGGACGCCTCTGACGGTCTTGAAGGGCTATGTTGAAAATCTGCAGTCACTTGATCCCTCAATTACGGAAAAAATTGAGCGACCGCTGGTACAAATGGATATGCAGGTTGTCAGGATGGAGGTTCTCCTGAAGGACTTGCTGTGGTTATCACGTATCGAGTCTATCGAACATTCGGATAAAACGTCATCCGTCGATATGGGTGAACTGATCAATGAGCTTGTTGGCGACCTGCGAGCGGCATGGCCCGATAGGGAGATATCGCTATCTCGATCCTTCGATGGGCTGATATTAGGCGATCCGATGGAGCTTCATAGCGCAGTAAGTAATCTCATCGTTAATGCACTGAAGTACAGCGATTCGCAATCACCGGTGGATGTGGCATGGTTGTGTGAAGATGGGCAGCCAACCCTTCATGTATCAGATCAAGGTGAGGGTATTGATCCGATTCACATTCCAAGGCTCACCGAGCGGTTTTATCGGGTAGACAAAAGCCGTAGCCAAAAAACAGGGGGTACAGGACTGGGCCTGGCGATTGTTAAGCACGTAGCGCTCTCTCACAATGCTGAGATTGTGATTAAGAGTCAGGTTGGCGCGGGCTCGACGTTCTCTTTGGTTTTTGCACCTAATGTTTCTACTTGTTAGGTTTTTACTGGCTTGTATTGTTGCCACTTTCTGCGTGGGGCAGGCTATTGCTAATCCTGAGCGCGACCCAAACAACACGCTTATCATTGTTGGCTCAGATACCTTATCGGGTCTGATGACTGCTTGGACTCAAGAGTTCTATTCGCAGAACCCAGCTATATCTGTCGAAATCCAGGCGGTTGGTTCCGCGGCAGCACCCCCGGCGTTACAGCAGGGCACGGCTAATATGGGTACGATGAGTAGGGCGATGAATTCGGATGAAGTTTCTGCATTTATTGCTGAAACGGGGCGACAACCAACCGAGATAGTCCTTGCAGAAGATGCAGTCGTCTTTATAACGCACCCTTCTAATCCAATTGAGCATTTGACGGAAAATGCGATAGCACGAATTTTTGGGATGCCGGGAACCTGCGGTACGAATGGACGAATAACATCTTGGCAGGAGTTATCTGCAGCTCATCCTTGGGGGAAGACGCGGATTCAAGTCATCGGCAGGACGGCCACCTCTGGGACTTATCAGTATTTTCGCAAATCAGCACTGTGCGGTGGCGATCCTGGTGTTTTTATTAATGAGATTCCGGGAGGTGGCGGCGTTAGCAACACTGTTGCTCGTCTCCCTTCCTCACTTGCGTACTCTGCGAGCACGCATGCCAATGGCGATATCAAAGTATTGAGCGTTATGGACGGGGCTGGAGAAATCGTGTCGCCCGAGGCTTATGATTATCCCTTTAAACGACGTCTGTACTTGTACCTTGCGACGAGCCTTGAAGATGCGAGAGGTACGGCTGAGTGTGCTTTTTTAGAGTTCATAGCCAGTGAAGCTGGCGTTGATATATTGCTACGCAGCGGTTTTGATTTGCCAGATGAGGATGGTTCGCTGACGCTGGTGGGAGCGGCAAATGCTTGCCGCTAAAAACCGTAATCTTCGATCAATTTTAGCCGGGTTGATTGTGCGACTCGCAGGATTGGCCGTCATATGCGCGCTGATTGGCATGTTCGTGCAAATGGTGTCGGTCGCTTATCCCATTCTCGCGCCCAGTACACTGGCGCCCCTGACCTCCAGCCTTGACGACTTCCGCTCGGGACAATTGTTAGAAGAAGGATACGCCTTGGATGCGACGCGGGGGGTGTCTTTTTCCGTGGCAGGTGACTGGTCGCTGGAAGGGAAGTCAGGTGAGCCTTGGTTTTGGGTCAATTCATTGACTGGTTTCCGGATTGAAAATACAGATCTACCGACTCGCTGGACCGCAGCGTCAGCGGTCGGTATTAATCGAGGTGTAGCGATAGCTAACGCTGACGGGTTGATAAGTCATCATCATTTTCTAGCATCGACCCTCCCGGGTGATGCGCCGTCAAGCGCACGTGCCGAGCAAATTGATATATCGCTCTCTGTGGTCAGTATGGCAGGTCACCCGCGATTGGCTGTCGCCGCTGTAGTATCCTCACCTAGCACCTTGACAATTGTCGATTTTCGCAACCCACAAGCACAGTTGACTTACCCGTTAGCCGATGACGCCTCAGGCCTATACTGGGAATCGCCCACTAAGCTCCGTGTCTTTGCGGGGAGTATTGCCGAGGACTTCCAATTTACCACCACAGATATTGGCGGCGCCTGGAGCCGACTGATAAATCCTGTTCATTATGAGGGATACTCGGCTCCCAATTATTTGTGGCTGCCTCTGCCCGCTTCTGAGGAGGCCGAACCCAAATACTCCATCGCGCCGCTCTTGTTCGGCACACTTAAAGCGGCCTCATTGGCTTTGTTGATCGGCGCACCTGTGAGCTTGGGTGCTGCGATTTATGTCGGTTTCTTCATGTCGCAGGCGCAGCGAGGACGTATTCGTCCTGCCATAGATATGCTGACAGCCTTCCCAACTGTTGTCTTGGGCGCGATCGGTCTGTTTTGGATAGCGCCTGTGTTCGAAACCGTATTGGCAGCTCTTCTCGGCGTCGTCATTTTGTTCCCAGTACTTATCACGCTGGGTGTATTTGCCATGCGTGGCGTCGGGTTACGGATAGTGAGGCTTGATGCGCTCGATGATTGGCCGTTAAAGCTGATCCCGCTGGTCTCAGTGGTTTTGGCTACGAGCGCATGGGCGGGTATGTCTGTAGCCGCTTCATTGCCGGGTGGATCATTAAATGCCTACTTACAACAGCACGGCATTACGATTGCTTATTTCAACTCTCTGCTAGTGGGACTTATTTTAGGGCTGGCTATTACGCCCACGATTTTTTCCGTTGCAGAGGAGGCAATACATTCTGTTCCCAAAAATCTAGCCGCGGGCGCTCTAGCTTTGGGCTCTACACCGTGGCAGAGCTACAGAGATATTGTTTTGCCCTTGGCGCTACCGGGCATGATTGCGGCAGTCATGATTGGTTTTGGTCGTGCAGCAGGTGAAACAATGATTTTGCTCATGCTGTCGGGCAACACGGGTATTATCGATATGAGCGTTTTTGAAGGACTCCGCTCAGTGAGCGCGTCTCTAGCACTTGAGTTGCCCGAGGCACCTAAAAACTCATCACACTATTACGTTCTATTTGTGATGGGACTCATGTTATTCGGCGTTACGTTTGTCGTGAATACTTTGGCCGAACTCATTAAAGATAGTGTGAGGGCGAAAACCCGTGGTGGCTGACTCGGAAAAGATTGTTTTGTCAGGTACTCAGCGGCAGCTGACGGGGTCTCGCCGAGAGCGACTGCGCTCGCTCGCTATGATTGGTCTATCTGCATCAATGGTTACAAGCATTATTCTTGTCGCGAGTGGCTTGTTTTTGTTGCTCCTCACGAGTTCTTTAAGTTGGTTGTTGGGCCATGTGGGTACAGAGAACGCTACTTGGAGCGAAAAGCTATACCAGCTCATTTTCACAGGGACTGAACTTGGCTACGGTGTTTCAGCAATATTTCCAGCGGTCCTCGGTACACTTGCTCTGGTCATTCTGATGACGGCCTTCGTGGCTCCGCTTGGTGTTGCAACCGCACTTTATCTAACAGAATACGCGCGTCCCACTTGGTACACCAAGCTCATCCGCATCAGCATTACCAACCTGGCGGGAGTCCCCGCTATTATTTACGGCGTCTTTGGGCTTGGCTTTTTCGTCTATGGAATAGGTGGGCAAGTTGACCAGCTATTTTTTGGCGACCAGCTACCCAACCCAACATTTGGCACTCCGGGCTTGTTGTGGGCTGCACTGACCATGGCACTGCTCAACCTGCCTGTCGTGATCGTAGCGGTTACCGAGGGGCTCGACGCACTTCCCGGCGATTTGCGAGAAGCGAGCGTTGCTCTCGGCGCCACTCATGGAGAGACAGTGTTCAAAGCGGTGCTCCCAGCCGCCATGCCAAGTGTTTTCACCGGTCTTATCCTCGCGACTGCAAGAGCGGCAGGGGAGGTGGCACCGTTGTTGCTCGTTGGCGCTGTTAAGTTTGCCCCGGCGCTGCCTTTTTCTGATCGGCTACCTTTTATTGAGTTGGAGCAAAAGTTTATGCACGTCGGCTTTCAACTTTTCGACGCAGTGCTATTCAATCGTATCGGGCCGGGAGATGTAGGTTGGATTGCAAGTGTTGCGCTCATTTTGGTGCTTTTGATATCGATCCTGAACCTCTTCGCGATTGCGTTTCGGGCCGTTATTTTGGGAAGGCAGGAACCAGCGAACCCGTTTTAGAGTGATTATTTATGACTGAAGACGTTGCAGTAAATGAGGGTCGATCAGAGCCTGAGGAGGGCACAAGGAACTCGCCTGCGATTAAGATCACCGATTTATCGCTGGGTTATCGGGATAACCCTGAGGCCCTCATCGACATATCATTGGCAATTCCTGAGAGATCGGTAACTGCCATCATCGGTGCAAGTGGCTGTGGAAAATCGACTTTGCTCCGATGTTTAAATCGTATGAATGATCTCATCGACGGGGTTAATTATGAGGGCCAAATACTGTTTGGTAGCGAAAATATCCTAAGCCCGCGAACCAACGTAACCGCACTCCGACGACAGATTGGCATGGTGTTCCAGAAACCAAATCCATTTCCGAAGTCAATTTTTGAAAATGTGGCGTATGGGCTGAAGCTCAGTGGCATCAAAAGCCGTCGCATTATCGAAGAATTGGTTGAGCAGGCCCTGCGATCAGCAGCCTTGTGGGACGAGGTGAAGGATCGTCTTGACGATTCAGCGCTTAAACTGTCGCAAGGGCAGCAACAACGCTTGGTGATCGCAAGGGCGATAGCGCTGGAGCCCAAGGTACTTCTTCTGGATGAGCCGGCCTCTTCGCTAGATCCGATATCAACGCTAAGAATTGAGGAACTGATCTACGAACTGAAACATTCGCTAACTATCATCATCGTAACGCACAACATGCAGCAGGCTGCACGCGTTTCTGATTTTACGGCCTTTATGAATGGTGGCCGCTTAATTGAATTTGGTCCGACTGAAGACGTCTTCACGTTTCCGAAAAGCCGGGAGACAGAGGACTATATAACGGGGCGCTACGGGTGACATTGATGGGTGACGTTGGAGCGTGTATTGGAGGGTGTAGTGAATCAAGCAGATAAGCCACGGGTGCACATATCAGCTCAATTCAACGCTGAGTTAGAAGGCGTTCGAAATGACTTGATGACGATGGGAGGTCTTGTCGAGTCTCAGATTGAGCACGCGATTGAAGCTGCGCTTGATGGGGACTCTGCTCGCGCTGAAAATGCGATAGAACTTGACCTTGAGGTTAACGAACTTGAGCGGTCGATTGATGAGCAGTGCACACGCATTCTTGTGTTGCGGCAACCTGCCGCCGGTGATTTGCGTTTAGTGCTTGCTACCATCAAGGTGACTAACGACCTAGAACGGATTGGCGACGAAGCGGTCAAAATCAGTCGTCAGGCAATAGAGCTCTCCGAAGGTGGTGCCCTTGAGAGCGCCAGTGCTAGGGTTCGAGAACTCGCTGTGTCGGTTAACTCCCTGTTGAAGGATTCACTGGATAGCTTTGCCCGACTTCAGGTAAACGAAGCGGCTACGATAATTTTGCGCGATGATGACATTGATGAAGCGTACACCGCCGCTAAGACGTGGCTTACCAGCGAGATACAAGCGCACCCAGAAACCTTAGAAGCCTCATTGGCTTACCTTGGTATTTTAAAAAGCCTCGAGCGGGTAGCCGATCACGCGGTAAATATTGCTGAGCAAGTGATCTTTTTAACGCGTGGTGTAGACGTTAGGCATTTGGATACGCTGGTTGTTCGTGACTTAGTGAGCTGACATTCGGGCGTGAACTGAATACACTTCGCGCTTCCTCAGGTCTTAGTGAACCGCTTCCTATGAGTCGCTTCTGGTCATCGACGCTTAACCGATTATCTCCATACGTGCCTGGCGAACAGGCGCAACGTAGCGATGTCATTAAGCTCAACACTAATGAACATGCGTTGCCGCCCTCTAGTGAGGCGCTGGAAGCGGGAAAAGCTATCGACCCAGAGCGACTGCGTAAATACCCGGATCCGCACTCAAAGGCACTGACCAAGGCAATTGCTGATTTTTGTAAGCTTGCTGAGGATAATGTCCTCGTGGCAAACGGCTCAGATGAGATCTTAGCTTTTGCATGGACTGCTTTTCTTTCTGATAGCGAGCAGCAGCCAGCC
This sequence comes from uncultured Halieaceae bacterium, assembly GCA_913063005.1. GTDB lineage: Bacteria > Pseudomonadota > Gammaproteobacteria > Pseudomonadales > Halieaceae > Luminiphilus. Next base: position 9,047 of record CAJXZI010000041.1, read on the forward strand.
ATTCCTGCGATGACCTATACGTTCTATCCGGTGTGGGCGCAGCTTCTTGGTAACGGCTTGCATCGGGTGCCAATGAGAGAAAACTTATCGATCGATTTCGAGGCGATGAGTTCATGGTCGGGTCCTGTGGTATTCCCAAATCCGAATGCGCCAACAGCGATGGCGGTTTCGTTATCTGATATTGAGTCTATATGTGCCTCTGACCCTGATCGATTAGTTATCATTGATGAGGCTTATTACGGTTTTGGCGCAAAGACTGCGGCGCCGCTTATCAGACAGTTTGATAATTTGTTGATCACACGCAGCTTCTCCAAAAGCCACGCATTGGCGGGTTTGAGGGTAGGTTATGCGCTGGGGTCGCGCGACCTTATAGAAGGACTCCGGCGTGTCAAAGATTCGTTCAATTCATACCCTGTTGACGCGCACGCGCAGACTGTTGCCGCAGTGGCAATCTCAGACTCCGACTGGTTTGAGCAGGCGTCGGCAACCATTATCGAAAATAGAGCTGAGCTGAAAGCCGGCCTCGAAGGTTTAGGTTTTGACGTTTTGCCCTCCGAGGCTAACTTTTTACTCGCTAAACACCCACAACACACCGGTGTGACGTTGACAGAGAAACTTCGAGAAGCGGGGATTCTTGTGCGGAGTTGGTCCAGTGAGGACTTGCTGCCTTGGGTTCGGATTACGGTGGGAACAAAAAACCAGCAGCAGACGCTGCTGGCGGAGTTAAAATCGATCCTATTCGGTGCCTGAGAGAGGCTCGGCTTAGATTCGCTTAAGCACTATCGAGCCGATACTGTAGCCCGCACCGAAAGATGAGAGAACGCCGAGATCACCGGGCTGAAAATCTTCGTTGTGCTTTTTGAAGGCAATCACTGAGCCTGCTGAGGATGTATTCGCGTACTCATCAAGAATTGTCGGTGACTCTTCATCGCTCGGCGTGCGGCCAAGTACCTTCTTGGCAATCAGCTCATTCATATTTCGATTAGCCTGGTGTAACCAAATGCGTTTTAACGCATCGGGTTCAATAGACATCTTCTGAAGCTGCGCGGTTATTTGCTCTGCAACGGCAGGGCAGACCTCGCGGAAGACCTTGCGACCCTCTTGCACAAATAACTTGTCAACCTGACCGACACCTTCTTCAGTAGCCCGATTAAGGAAGCCGAAATTATTACGGATGTTGTTGCTAAAAATCGTCTGTAACTTGGTATCGAGAATCTCAAAGGCGTGAGCCGATTGACACCCCTCAACCGCTTCGACCACGACGGCTGTCGCGACATCACCAAAAATGAAGTGCGAATCACGATCACGGAAGTTGAGGTGCCCCGTGCAAATCTCGGGGTTCACCATAAGCACACGTCGTGCGCTGCCAGAGACCACCATATCGTAGGCTTGTTGAATACCGAATGTTGCTGACGAGCAGGCAACATTCATGTCAAAGGCAAACCCTTTGATACCGAGCTCAGCCTGAACTTCGATAGCCATGGCTGGATAGGCCCGCTCCATGTTTGAAGCCGCTACCAACACCGCGTCAATATCGTCCGAAGTAACGTTTGCTTGTTCCATCGCTTGCTTGGCTGCAATGACACCCATTTCGCACATCACAGAGGGCTCATCATTCGAGCGAGGGCGGAGGCGTGGCACCATCCGCTCGGGATCAATGATGCCGGACTTATTCATCACAAAACGTGATTTTATGCCCGAGGCTTTTTCAATGAACTCAACGTTGGAGTGGCCTTTGGCTTCTAATTCGCCGGCTGCGATAGCGTCGGCGTTTTCGATATTGTAAAGATCGACCCAGGCGTTGAACGATTCGACGAGCTCCTCGTTACTCACCGATTCGGTAGGTGTGAACAGACCCGCGCCTGAGATAGCAACGCGCTTGTTTGAACCCGCCATGATTACCGATCCTCTACGGGTACAAAGTCACGCGCAGAGTAGCCCGTGTAGAGCTGACGAGGACGGCCGATGCGATAGCTGCCGCCAATCATTTCGTTCCAGTGAGCGACCCAGCCCACAGTGCGTCCAACGGCAAAGATCACGGTGAACATCGATGTGGGGATTCCGAGCGCCTTAAGGATGATGCCTGAGTAAAAGTCCACGTTAGGATAGAGCTTCTTCTCAATGAAGTAAGGGTCGTTAAGGGCGATTTCCTCAAGACGCTTGGCGATTTCAAGGTTCTCATCCTTAATGCCAAGCTCGGCAAGTACCTCATCGGCTGCTTGTTTCATGACTTTCGCACGTGGGTCGAAGTTTTTGTAAACCCGGTGCCCGAAGCCCATCAAACGGAAGGGATCGTTCTTGTCTTTGGCCTTAGCAACAAACTCATCGATGCGGGATACGTCGCCAATCTCGTCAAGCATTTTAACGACGGCTTCGTTAGCGCCGCCGTGTGAGGGGCCCCATAGCGCCGCAATGCCTGCTGCGATGCACGCAAACGGGTTTGCCTGTGATGAGCCAGCGAGACGCACGGTCGATGTGGACGCGTTTTGCTCATGGTCTGCGTGGAGCAAGAAGATACGGTCCATTGCGCGTGCGATCGTTGGTGAAATCACCGTTGGCTCGCACGGGTTTCCAAACATCATATGCAGGAAGTTGGATGAGTAATCCAAGTCGTTACGTGGATACATGAACGGTTGTCCGATCGAGAACTTATAACTCATCGCCGCAATGGTCGGCATTTTCGCAATCAAACGAAACGCAGCGACTTCTCGGTGGTGTGGGTCAGAGATATCAGTGGAGTCGTGATAAAACGCGGACAACGCACCGACAACGCCACACATAATCGCCATGGGGTGAGCATCTCGTCGGAACCCATTAAAGAAAGTTCTGATCTGCTCGTGAACCATCGTGTGGTTCGTCACCATGTCGACGAACGCTTTTTTCTCATCTGCGTTGGGGAGTTCACCATTTATCAGAAGGTAACAGGTCTCGAGGTAGTCAGATTGCTCGGCCAGTTGCTCAATGGGATAGCCGCGGTGCAACAACACACCTTTCTCGCCATCAATGTAGGTAATTTTGGATTCACAGGACGCCGTAGACGTGAATCCCGGGTCGAATGTGAAGTGCCCTTGCGATGTCAGCTTGGCGACATCTATAACGTCGGGGCCCTCTGAGCCT
>CAJXZI010000042.1 GCA_913063005.1 uncultured Halieaceae bacterium
AAAGCCGGTGGCTTTGCACCCTGCTTGCTAAACCTATCTGCGCCTTGGTTGAAATGTAGTTTCGTTGAAAATAATTAAATAAAAAGGGTAATTCGAACCTTTTTTTATGGGAGTGATATACGTCTCCAGGCCATCGAACGAGACCCGCCCCCGAGGTGGGCATTAGATGGGCATAGGATGGGCATTAAAAGAAGCGGGACGAGAGGTGTGAAGAAAGCCTAAGTAGCGTGCAGTTTGCTGTGTGCACTGGGAATGACTTGTTAGCCCGTTAGTCCCCGTTCCAATACCCCTTGAATTCACTTATATGAAGCATTCCGGCAATCGACAGGGCTGAAAGTATTAATAGGGTTGAGGCGTCCCACAAAGCCAGTTGGACCGTCATCATCAGTATCGCGCCCGCAGCCAGGTTAAAGATAAAACGGGAGGGCGGTGCGCCTTTGCCGGTCGAACGAAACCTGCGTACTAAGACGGTCGCTTCGATGGCAATGAGGCCAATGATGGGGCCGATCAAAAGCCCTGAGTGGAGGAGTGATTCCACAAATTATGCTGTGGTTTTAGAGAGGCCCAAAAGCTGCGCCACGTCCTTCACCAAGACCCGAAGGTGCTCTTTTCGCTTCTTTTTAACCAACTTCTTCTGCGTGTAGGACTGCCACGTGAGTGTCTGAACGTCTTCATCCTTACACATTTCAACAAACTGCTCTCGGCGCTTATCGCTGTGGTACCAGAAGTACTGGAGTAGGCCCAGGGCCCAGAATGTACGTCCATGTAATTTCATGAATCGTTTGCGAGGTGTTTTTAGCGCCGAGGCTTTTCCAGTGACCAAGAATTCCTTTATGGCGTCCGCACTGAGTCGGCCACAAAGCATGGCGTAATAAATACCCTCGCCAGAGGCTGGCGCAACAACACCCGCCGCATCGCCTGACACCAAAATCCCTTTTCCATCGTCCCAGCGCTTCATGGGCTTCATTGGAATGGGGGCGCCTTCTTTTCGGATCGTGGGCGCGCCATCCAGGCCAGATATGGCCCGTAGCTCTGCGACAGAGTCTTTTGCCGAGAAATCCTTGACTGCGCTACCGACGCCGATGCTAGCAGACTTTCCATGGGGAAATACCCAAGCGTAGAAGTCGGGGGACAATTTGCCTTGGTACCAAACCTCGCATCGCTCGGGGTCATAATCCTCCGTGGCTGCTGAGGGTGCCTCTACAATCTCGTGATAGGCCAAGACCCATGGGATATCCGCGTACTTTGGTACGCCTTGTCGAGCCACTTTGGAGCGAGCGCCGTCGGCGCCTAAAACACATCGTGCAGTGGCCGTGCAGACCTGAGACTCCTCATCTTTTGATACATAGGTGACCTCGATTGTCTCGTCGTCCAAGTATTTGAGGGATTTAAAGGCAGCGAGTTCGAGTTCCGCACCTGCGCGTTGGGCGCGTAGCCTCAACCAAGGGTCGAATTCATCGCGGTCCACCATCCCAACAAAAGTCCCTTCAATTGGCATATCGACTTTCTGTGCTTTAGGCGAAATCATTCTTGCTGACTGAATCTCGGCTTTTAAAAGTGATCTTGGGATATCGAACTCACCCAAAATGCAGGGAGGGATAGCGCCACCACAAGGCTTGATTCGAAAGGCTCGTTCAAGAAGAAGAACACTGTGGCCGGCGAGCGCGATTTCATGCGCTGCAGTAGCACCTGACGGCCCGCCGCCGACAACGATGACGTCAAAATCGGTCTTTAAATGAGTCATGGGTTGATGCCCCCTAATGGATTTTCGAGTGCAAAACGGCCGGTTGTCGCTTCGTCACGTGGTTCTTTGTTTTGTACTTGTTGGTCAAGGTTGAAAATAAGGCTGGCCGCCCAGACGAAGAGGGCCGCCTCAGCAAAGAATACGAGTCCATAGGCGGCTGCTGGGTTTTCTAGCCACAGGCCTGCAACATCAACAGCCACAGTTCCCAAGAATCCTCCTAGGGCGAAAGAGATAGCTTGAGCGGCCCCCCACAACCCCATTCTCAAGCCATCGCGCTGGGATCGACCCTCACTGGCGAGCATCATCATTCCGCCAATCGCAGCGACAGCAAAACTGCCATTCGCAACACCGAGAACGAATACGTTGATGTTAATAGGCCACTCACTGCCACCTATGAGGCCGCCCGTTGCAAGGAGAGCGAGGCAGATGGCCGACAACAAGCACCCGCCTCGAATCCATAGGTGCAGGATATGTCGTGTTTTTGACTTGAAGGCGTAAGTCGAAAACGCCATGGCGAACATACCGAGGAGCATGCCTCCGTGTTGCATGCCAGCGAGGGCGGTGGTCTCACCCACGGTCCAGCCAAACGTGAGGCCAACGAATGGCTCTAAAATCAGGTCTTGTGCACTGTAGGCCAGCATCGAGGCAAAAACAAAAATAGTAAAACGGCGCGCATGATCCTCGCGCCATACCTCTTTGATGGCGACACTGAAGGGCGGTTTCTCCTCGCTCTCTGAAGTTGTTTCAGTGTCGAAGTGTTGAGGTGGTCGCTCAACTTTAAATATGGCTATGAAGCTCATCGCAAGCGCGATAGACGCCGTTCCCGATACTACCCAGAGCAATCTTGCTTCTGTAAAGGGATCGAGTAGCTGTCCAGTAACGCCCCCGGTTACTGCGAAGCCCATGATCATCATGAACCAAACCAAGGATGCCGCGGCTGGTTTGCGCTGATCGCTTACTTGCTTCGATAGTAGTACGAGCAGTGACGTACCGGCCGCCCCGGATCCAACGCCAATCAGTAAATACCCGAGCGCGGCAACGACATGTCCTCCAATACCCAAAGTGGGGATAAGCGTCGCACCAAACGTGGCGGTGACACTTCCTGTTGCGAGTATTGTCATGCCCCCAACAATCCATGGTGTCCTTCGACTGCCCCCGTCGCTACCGTAACCAATGTAAGGGCGTGCTAACTGCACCACGTGGTGAAGTGTGATGAGGAAGCCGGGTATGGAGGCGGCAAGTGCATACTCCACGACCATGATTCGATTGAGTGTGTTTGTCGGCAGAAAGACAAGCGCACCTAAGGCTGTCTGAACGAGGCCAAGCCTAAAAATGGCGAACCAGGATAATGTCTGAAACTTAGACAAGGTAGCCTCCCAGCGCGCAAGCGGTCACCATCATTCCTGTAACGTATTGGGTCACACCGATGCCGTTGTACCAAGGTGCGAGGAGCTTGGGATTTTGAAGAAAACGCAGCATAGCCAGGATTTGGCCTGCAATTAAGGTGGCAACCAATGCAGCGGCAAGCGGGTAGTGCCAGCTTTGAAGGAGCCCGAATACGGCGATTTGAGGCAGTAGCATGACTAAACAGGCGAGTCTGGCGGCTTTTGTGGCTCCGAGCTGGACGGGTAATGTTCGAATGCCAATCGCAATATCGCCCTCGATCGCCTTGAAGTCATTCAGGGTCATGATCCCGTGAGCGCCGAGGCTGTAGAGCAATGCAATAAGCAATATGTTACTCGCAGGTAGATCCCCACCGACTGCGATTGCAGCACCCGTCACCCAAGCGAGCCCCTCGTAGCTAATAGCGACCGACAAATTTCCCCACCAGCCATTTTGCTTGAGTCGAAGCGGCGGGGCGCTGTAGGCCCAAGCGAAGATCAGTCCCAAAGCAGTGGCGCATGCAACCCAAGTTCCGAGACTAAAGCTCCAGAGTTGGGCGATCAGCGACCATGCGACTGCAAATTGAAAGGCGCGGCTTTCGGTAACACGCCCTGAAGGAATGGGGCGACCAGGCTCGTTGATAGCATCGACTTCTCTATCGCAATAGTCATTGATGATTTGACTGGCACCACAGACGAGCGGCCCAGTAAGAAGAATGCCAGCGGCAAAAAGCCAGAGATGGCTTAAAGGGGTTACTCCGCCGGACACAAGACCACACATCAGTGCCCACATGGGCGGGAACCATGTGATGGGCTTTAGGAGCTGGATGTAGTCACTGATCGATGATCCGGACGTCGCCCCCGCTGTAACCGCCGTCGAATTTGCCATCTCAGCATGGTGTACATGCCAAGGGAAACAGTCAATAATTCATTACAAATTAATAGTAATTAATTATTTACACAGCTTCCCGATCGATATCGACTTCAGCATCGCCAAGGTCGAAGCGTCGGAGCTTTGTATACAAACTTTGACGACTTAGACCCAAAAGCTCGGCGGCTGAAGCACGGTTTCCACTCGTCAATTTAAGCGCTGCCTCGATGCAGAGCGCTTCGATAACATCTGTTGATTCGCGAACAAGTTCCTTTAGGGGAACGCGGCCCACACGGTCTGTAATCTGCTCAATTGATCGAGGTAAATGATCATCGACTGATTGATGAGGCGTAATTCGGCGGCTGATATCGCGAATGAACAACAAGACCCTTGTAGAACCGTTTTTGCCAACACGCGCAACGGAGAGTTCTATGTCGACAGACGACTCCGTCTCGGTCCGAAGCGTGGTTGAATACAGCCTGACGGAGCCCTCCTGTTTGGAGTGATCCAGCACAATATTGAGATCGACCGCTGATCGTCCGATCCAGCGATCAGCACGGCGTCCTTCAATCAATTCAATTGATGCCAGTCCCGCCATTTCAAGGAACGCCGAATTTGCGCCGGTCACGGTGCCTTGGTCGTCCAGTTCGATAATGCCGTCGGGTGCGTCACGGAAGAACGGCGCGAATTCTGCGCCCGTCACATCACGCTCGCTATCATCTCGGAGTCTCACGAGTAGTCTCCCTTCGCCCGATTGTCGCAGGTAAGTGAGTGCAACATTAAGCTCGAGACCCGCATCATTCCGAATCATGCCGTCTACAGTAGTTGTTACGCTTCTCGCTTCTCGCGTGAGTCTCTCGACAGTTACTCGATCTGCATCATTAATCCCAACCGGAAAGGCTCTCCCAACGAGATTGGCGCCAGGTTCGGCTAATAAGGTCGCCGCTACGGGGTTTGCTTCCAAGATGCGTCCGCTACTGTCGTCCACCACCACGAAGCCATCCGAGACCATATCGAGAAGCCTGCGATATCGCGCTTCTAGTCGGCGTTTAGACCAGTAATCGCGCTCCATGGCGTGCTGTGCATTCAACAATTGGTGCCGCAGACTTGCCTCAGGGAGGAGGTCGAGGGCGGCGGCGCGAACATCATCATCGCTGCTGTCGCAACATAACCAGCAAAGAAGTGGCACTGGACTGGTGGTGCGGGGGTTGACGGTGACATCGCAGCGAACGGCTGATCCCTTATTTCGCCGCGCCTCATTTAGCTTGGCGTTGAAGGTGGTTAGCGACTCCGTGGACAAAACTTCGTTGATTGAACGGCCAATGAGATCGTCAGGTTGGATTGTACTCGAGGGGTTGTTCACCTCTGCATGGACGATGAAGCCTGTAGCGGCCACAGTGAATTGAACGCTTGCAAGATGCTGTAGTAAAAGCTCGGAAGAGGGCGCTGATACGTTATTCACTGCGTGTGTAACTCCGATGCTGCTCTAGGCGTTTTCGCCGCGAGTAATGTCTTAAAAATCTGAATGTTACACAGCGTTCGGTAGGTCGTCATCAATCTCTTTACACTTCTGCCGCAATATATTTGATACGTAAACTTTTTATTCCAAGATCAATGTATAATTTAGTTGACACTGTTTAGGCCGAACACTACCCTGCAAATTCATAAGATGACGTGAAGTGTGCGTGCCGCACACGGATCGATTCGTCACATAAGAAGCGGGGTTTATGCCGTGAGTGAAAGTGCGAAAGACGCGATGGGTGGTGGGCTGTATACACCCGAGCAGAAGAAGCGCCGTGATGAGACGGTGTGGACACTTGTGCAGGGTGTCTTAGCGCCGCTGCAGTTTTTGGTATTCGCCGTCAGCACCGTTTTCGTGATTAATTTCTTGATGAACGGTACGGGCCTTGTGGTGGCAACCGCCTCGGTGGTTCTCAAAACGCTCATTCTCTATTCAATCATGGTGACTGGCGCCATTTGGGAGAAGGTGGTGTTTGGACGTTATCTCTTTGCTCCCGCGTTTTTCTGGGAGGATGTGGTCAGCATGGGCGTTATCGCGTTGCATACAGTCTATGTCCTGATGTGGCTGACGGGTTCAGGTAGTCCGCAGGAGCAAATGATTGTTGCACTCTTAGCCTATGGTGCTTATTTGATTAACGCCATTCAGTTTTTATTGAAATTTCAACAGGCACGCTCCAGTCGCGCCGATAGCAATCGTCAGAATGACTACGACGATCTAACCTATCGCGAAGGAGCGCACTCGTGAGTGGCGTAATCGCAAGCTCTGCTGTTGAGCATCATCCCGGTCCGCAAAGCCAAGAACGCGGACAGCGCGCAGTGTTTTGTGGTCTCACATCTATCATCTGGCTTCATCGTCGGATACAGGACGCGTTTTTCCTCGTTGTTGGCTCACGCACCTGCGCTCACCTGATTCAATCGGCGGCAGGTGTCATGATTTTTGCGGAGCCTAGATTTGCGACAGCGATCTTGGGTGAGCGAGACCTCGCAGGCATGGCGGATTGCCATGAGGAGCTCGATCGGGTTGTAGGAGAGCTCATCTCGCGCCGCTCTGGCATCAATCGCTTGTTTCTCGTTGGCTCGTGTCCATCCGAAGTCATTAAATTGGATTTAGAAACTGCTGCAGCAAAGCTTCAGGCAAAGCATGAGAACCGAGTGCGCATCTCGGCGTTTAGCGGAAGCGGCATAGAGACGACATTTACTCAAGGCGAAGATCAATGTCTTAAGAGCACCGTGGCTGAGCTACCCGCGCTAGCCAGTGGTACGTCCAATCTTGTGGTTTTAGGCACCGTCTCAGATATCGTTGAGGATCAGTTTCGTCGGCTTTTCGATGATTTGGGTATCCCCAATGTTCATTTTTACCCCGGACGTAAGGCGAGCGATTTACCCGCCGTCGGGAGAGGCACTCGCCTAATCGCTGCACAGCCTTTTGTAGGTGAGACTGCGCGAGCACTGATCGAACGCGGTGCAGAAATGATTAATGCACCATTTCCGCTCGGTGCTGAGGGTTCGAAAGCCTGGTTTGAAGCGATCGCTGAAGCGCACGGTATTGACAGCGCACGCGTTCAACAGGTTCTGGAGTTGCCCTATCAAAGAGCGAAACGTGCCGTCGCATCGCATGCGTTGAAACTTGAGGGAAAACGCATCCATTTCCTTCCGGATTCTCAGCTAGAGATCCCAATGGCGCGTTTCTTGAGCGAGGAGTGTGGTCTGAGCATCAACGAAATCGGTACGCCGTTTCATGATCAGTTGATGATGCATGGCGAGCTTTCGCGCTTACCCCATGATGTTCGTATCGTAGAGGGGCAGGATTTAGATCCCGCATTGAGCCGGGTTCGCGAGGCGAGGCCTGATCTCACAGTTTGCGGCATGGGGATTGCCAATGCGCTCGAATCTGAAGGACTGCGAACCAAATGGTCCATCGAGCTTGTGTTCTCGCCCGTTCAAGGGTTCGACCAGGCGGGAGACCTTGCAGGTTTGTTTGCAAAGCCGCTGGTTCGTGAGTCGATCTTGGAGGTGGGCTCATGGAGTTAACGCTCTGGACCTATGAGGGCCCGCCGCACGTGGGTGCCATTCGTATTGCAGCCTCTATGCGTGATGTGCATCTGATGCTGCACTCTCCGCAAGGCGATACCTATGCGGATCTGCTGTTCACGATGATTGAGCGAGACGGTCAGCGGCCTCCAGTCACTTACACCACGTTTCAGGCTCGAGATCTCGGTGCGTCGACCGCGGAGATGGTGCTTCAGTCACTGCGCGAGTCAGCAGAGCGCTTCAAGCCGCAAGTGATGTTGGTTGCGGACTCATGTACTGCCGAACTCATTCAGGACCAGCCCGGGGCACTTGCTCTGGGTGCCGATTTGCCTGTCCCTGTTATTCCACTTGAGATGGCCGCATACACGAGAAAAGAAAATTGGGGTGCGTCTGAGACTTTCTATCAACTCGTTCGCGGTCTTTTATCGCGTCAGGCGCCGGCGCCCGGGACGGAGCGACCTCAACGTGGCGCGGACGTTAGACCTAGCGTCAATATACTCGGTCCGACCAAGCTTGGGTTCCGATGCCGGGATGATGTGGTGGAAATTGAGCGTTTACTCGCCTCTATGGGGGTTGATGTCAATGTTGTCGCGCCGCTTGGCGCCTCGCCTTGGGATTTACAATCCATCCCCGCCGCTGACGCTAATGTCAACCTTTGTCCGGAGGTTTCTGACCTTACCTGCAGTTGGCTGGCTCGAACTTTTGGTATGCCGACTATTCAAACGATTCCCATGGGCTGGGGAGCAACACGGGACTTTATCGCCGAGGTCGCCGAAGTACTTAACCTCGATATTGATGTCGATGCTGTCGGTGAGTCCAGACTTCCTTGGTATTCAAGATCAATCGATTCGACTTATTTAACAGGTAAGCGTGTTTTCGTCTTTGCCGATGGTAGCCATGCGATAGCCGCAGCGCGTGTCGCGCGTGATGAGATGGGCTTTGAAGTTGTGGGCCTGGGGACGTACAGCCGTGAGCGCGCTCGTGATGTGAGGGCCGCTGCCAAGGAGTACGGGCTTGAGGCTCTTATTACTGACAATTACTTAGAGGTCGAAGCGAGAGTTCAGGAGCTTCAGCCTGAGATGGTGCTTGGGACGCAAATGGAGCGTCATATTGCCAAGCGTCTCGGCATACCGTGCGCTGTTATCTCCACGCCTGCGCACGTCCAAGACTACCCGGCTCGTTACTCACCTCAGATGGGGTTTGAGGGTGCGAACGTGTTGTTCGACACATGGGTGCACCCGCTCATTATGGGTTTGGAAGAGCACCTCCTTCACATGTTCAGAGACGACTTTGAGTTCAACGACAGCGTGGGGCCATCGCATCTTGGAAGCGAGGGGGAGGGCGCTCGTTCATTGAACGAGAGCGGTGAACAGATCTGTGAAGGCAACATTGTTTGGGCCTTCGAGGCGGAAAAAGAGTTGAAGAAAATTCCCTTCTTCGTTCGGGGTAAGGCGCGACGAAATACCGAGCGCTTTGCGGAAGAGCAGGGCATTTCAACGATCCAAGTAGATACGCTATATGACGCGAAAGCACACTACAGCAACTGACGCGTCGACGCCTGTAAACGTCGTCCTCGTCACGCTCGACAACCATGTTAATGGTGCTATCGAGCGCGCTGAAAAGCGTCTTATTTGTGATCTGCCCGGCGTTAATTTTAAGAGCTTTGCTGCCACTGAGTGGGAGGCAGACCCGTCAGCGCTAGAGGGCTGCAGAGCCGCCATTGCCTCTGGCGACATCATTATCGTCACGATGCTCTTCATGGAGGGCCACATAAAGGCAATTTCTGATGCGCTTGCTGCACGAAGAGATAATTGCGACGCAATAGTCTGCTGCATGTCAGCACCCGAGGTTATGCAGTTCACGCGCATGGGGCGCTTTACAATGGACGGAGAGCCATCAGGCCCTGTTGCCTTGCTTAAGCGACTCCGCGGAGCGCCGAAAGACGGTAAGCCGGGTGCTTCTGGTGAACGGCAGCTGGCGATGTTGCGACGCTTGCCCCGCATACTCAGATTCATTCCAGGTACCGCGCAAGATGTGCGCGCCTATTTCCTGACGCTCCAGTACTGGCTCGCTGGGTCAGAGGATAATTTGACGCGATTGGTGAGCTTTCTTATTCATCGATACGCGAGCGGTCCTCGCGAGGTCCTACGAAAAGTCGCTCGTGAGGAGCCGCCCATAGAGTATCCCGATGTTGGCGTTTATCACGTTGACGGGCGGCAGCGCATTAGCGATGCGGTTCCAACCGTCGATGATGCAACTGGAAGTGAGGGAACCGTTGGGCTGCTACTGATGCGCTCCTACGCCTTGGCAGGCAACACGCGACATTACGATGCAGTGATCCGAGCTTTGGAGGCACGCGGCTTGCGGGTAATACCTGCTTTCGCGTCTGGTTTGGACGCACGACCCGCAGTCAAGCGTTTCTTCATGAGCGAGGGAGAGTCAATTGTCGACGCGGTAATCTCCCTAACTGGTTTTTCACTTGTTGGTGGACCCGCTTACAACGATACAGACGCTGCGCAGGAGATGCTGGCCGAACTGAATGTGCCCTATCTCGCTGTACAAGCGCTTGAATTTCAAAGTATCAACCAGTGGCGCGAATCGCCCATGGGTCTGATGCCTGTTGAGGCAACCATCATGGTTGCTATTCCGGAGCTCGATGGGGCCACGGGCCCGATGGTCTTCAGTGGTCGCGACCGCGAGGATCCTAAGCGGTCGTTTGATATGAGCCCTGAAACTGAGCGCATAGAACGTTTGGCGAGCCGTGTCTCAAAGTTGGTTGCACTTCACCGGAAGGAGCGCGCAGAGAAAAAGATTGCTATTACGCTGTTCAACTTTCCCCCCAACAGCGGCGCTATGGGGACCGCAGCACATTTAAGTGTGTTTGAGTCTCTATTCAATACCTTGAAGGCACTGAGTCGCGCTGGATATTCGGTTGACTTGCCCGACACTGTCGAAAGTCTGAGGGACTCGCTGCTCAAGGGAAACGCAGAGTTGTATGGCGCTGAGGCAAATGTTCACTCAACGATCCCGGTTGACGATCATGTGGCTCGAGAACCCTACCTAGAGGAGATCGAAGCACAATGGGGGCCAGCCCCTGGTAAGCATTGGACTGATGGGCGACGAATGTTCGTACTCGGTCAGTCTTTTGGCAATATTTTCGTAGGTGTCCAGCCTGCTATGGGCTATGAGGGAGATCCAATGCGTTTGCTCTTCGAGGGCGGGCTAGCGCCGACGCATGTTTTCTCCGCTTACTATCGATGGCTGAGAGAGGATTATGCGGCTGATGCCGTGCTTCATTTCGGCACTCACGGTGCGCTTGAGTTCATGCCCGGTAAGCAAGTGGGCCTCTCGGACCGATGTTGGCCCGATCGATTAATCGCAGACCTGCCCAACTTCTACTTGTACGCGGCGAATAATCCCTCGGAGGGCTTGATCGCAAAGCGTCGCTCGGCTGCAACACTGATTAGTTACCTGACGCCACCTGTCACGAAAGCAGATCTCCATAAAGAGTTCGCCGAGTTGCGATCGATGATCGACCTATGGCGTGGTCGCGATCCTGAAGCGACAGACACACACCTTGAGCAACTTGTGGACGCAATTTCAGCGCAAGCCGATCGCTGTGAGCTAGACCACGGCGGACTCGCTGCTGACCGCAGTAATGTTGAGCACTGGGTTTCACAAATTAGGACGCAATTGGATGAAATTGAGCAGTCACTGATTCCATTCGGTATGCATGTGATCGGGGGGTCCCTGCTTTCCTCAGAGCGTGCCGAGACCATTGCGGCGATAGCCGAGGCGGGCGGTGCACGCGATATTGACCCATCGCGTTTGGATAAATATCTTCAATTAAAAGATATGGGCGCTCTTAAGGGGTTGTTGGCGGAGTCCCAGGTGCCTTCCGATGAAATCGTCGAGCTCGCCGAGCGACTGCTTACCGCTTTGGCAAATCTAGAAGCTGATCACGAATTACCAGCGCTCATTAGTGCACTGGATGGTCACTTCATCCCGCCGGTTTCCGGTGGTGACTTGATTAGAAACCCCGAGAGTCTCCCAACGGGGCGCAATATCCATGGGTTCGACCCATTCCGCCTTCCAAGCGCATTTGCGGTAATAGAAGGAGAGCGCCAGGCCGAGCAGTTAACGCAACGCCACTTTCAAGATAAGGGCGAAATGCCAACCTCCGTTGCTTTGGTTTTGTGGGGTACGGATAACTTAAAGAGCGAAGGTATTGCCATCGGTCAGGCTCTCGCACTGATTGGGGCCAGGCCGCGCTTCGATAGTTACGGGCGACTCAGTGGCGCAGAGTTGATAGAGCTTGCGGAGTTAGGACGGCCCCGCGTCGACGTCGTTGTGACGCTGTCTGGAATTTTCCGAGATCTTCTCCCAATGCAAACGCGTCTGCTTGCTGAGGCCGCTTACTTGGCAGCAGCAGCCGACGAGCCACTTGAGCTTAACCCTATTAGGCGCAACGCTCTGGCGTATCAAGCGGCGAATGAATGCGACTTCGAGACAGCGGCGCTCAGAGTGTTTAGTAACTCGGAGGGTGCCTATGGCTCAAACGTAAATCTACTCG
>CAJXZI010000043.1 GCA_913063005.1 uncultured Halieaceae bacterium
GGTTTTGCATTTATGGGTATTTTGATCGAGTTGGGGCTTTGCTTATTTCTTGCACTCAGGCATTAAGATTCAAAGCCCCGCAAACGAGGGGCGTAAAAGTTAACGCTTTATACACCGAGGTCTTACACGCCCAGGACTCCCAAACTTAGACCTTGCATACTCAGGCCTCACAACTCCTGATCTCACGAATCTGGGTCTCGTAAACTCAGGCCTAGCAAACCCCGAATTTACAAGCCCAGACCTCGCAAGATCACGGCACGACTTTCAGCGGGGTCTATGACCATATCGATCTCAAGATAAGCCGCCGCTTCCGTGGCGCGGCCTTTTTGATACATCTCCGCGACCAGTTTTTCATACAGTGCATCGCGTGCCTCGCCTGCAGGTATTGCTTCGAGTTCCTTTTTGAAGCCTAGTCGAACTGCGCCCTCGAGGCCCATGCCACCAAACTCACCCTGTGGCCAACTGGCTGTGAGTGTTGGAAATTCGAAGGAGCCCCCAACAAGCGCCATCGCTCCCAAGCCATAACCGCGTCGGAGGAACAGGCCGACCCAAGGTGTTGTGACGCTGGCTGCGGTGTTGAATAGTTCAGGCATGACCTTTGCTGCGCCCATGGCCTCGCTCTCGGGACCAACCATGAAGCCGGGGGTGTCAACAAGCGAGACAATCGGTAACCGCCAGCGCTTCGCCAATTCCATCATTTCCCCTGCTTTTCGAGCAGCGTCGACGTCAACGGCACCGCCTAAATGGCGGCAATCGCTAGCAATAACGGCAACAGGGTGGCCTTCAATACGCGCTAATGCCGTAACCACAGCGCGGCCATAAACAGGACGTAGTTCGAGTACCGACTGGTGATCAAACAAGATATTCATCACTTTTCGGACGTCATAAGCCATCCGCCTGTTTTCAGGAAGACAGGTTCTTAGGGCAGTTTGATCTGCAATCGCGCCGGGCGCGGTAACTCCTTGCGCATAACTTAAGCTCCATTTAGCAAGTGCAGTCGCGTGGGCCTCGTCCTCTGCTAGCAGATCGACGGCACCGACATTACACAGTGTGTTAACCGGGCCGATTTCATCAGGGTGAAAGGAGCCCAGACCGCCACCTTCAATCATGGCAGGCCCCGCCATGCCGATAGACGAGCTCTTCGTTGCAATACGAATGTCGCCTGCGCCAAAGAGTGCTGCGTTCCCCGCAAAGCAATAACCGTTGTTAACGGTAATGCGAGGTACTTTCCCCGTAAGGCCAGCCCAACGGCTAAAAGAGGTGCTATTAAGGCCCGCAATGTTTACTTTTACATCGGTATCACCCGGGCGTCCGCCGCCGCCTTCGGTGTACATGACAAAGGGCAGTCGCTCTCGCTCGGCGATTTCAAAGATACGATCGAGCTTTTGGTGGTGAAAAAAGCCTTGGGTCCCGGCAAGTACACTGTAGTCATAGATAGCGACCGCCACGTCGGAACGCTCATTTGGACAAAGCGCAGCGTTGATTGTTGCGGTGCCTGTGATGACGCCATCTGCTGCGGTATCCAAACGAAGCGTAGACGGATCGCGACGATCGCGTTGCGCGGCAACAGCGAGCTGACCGTACTCGATGAAGCTGTTGTCATCGACTAGGTCCTGTAAATTCTCTCTCGCTGTTCGATAGCCTTTACTGTGGCGTCGCTCTGTTGCGCGTGTCCGAAGGTCATCAAGCGTCTCAGCTTTAGTCTGATCGAGATGTATTTGCGCATCCGTTGGTATGGGTCCTTGCGACACAATTTATTCTCCACGTCCCGTGGGTAGACCTTAAGGTTCGGGCTGTTTTCAGGCAAGCACAAACGAAGCTCGGGGTTACGTTGTTAACTGGGCTATCATCGCGTTTTGTTTTTTTCTTGTGTGGGTAATCCTGATGAGTCGATATCTTTTGATCTTACTTATTGGTGGCGTGTTCAGTATCTCGCTTACGGGGTGTAGTGAGGCCGATACAGGGCAATCAGCGGAGCAGCTTGCTGCTTCGAAGATAGATCAGAACGACGCTGCGGATGCTAACAAGGCGGTGGACGCCTCGATGTCGGAGCACGAGCGATTGAACGCATACCTAGCAGACGTCTTTGCTGACAACCTCTCGCGGCAACCCTTTACCGCGAGCTATTTGGGTATCAAGGATCGTCACGGTGAATGGAATCCTCAGTCCGAGGCGTTCAATGACGAAGAGCGTGCGCGTATGGAGCAAGGTTTGGTTGATCTTGCGGGCTTTGACAGAACGGCACTACCGGATGCGGGAAAGCTCTCTCTCGATCTCTACCGCATGTCATTAGAGCGATCGCTGGCGATGGATGACTTTCGGCACCACCGTTACGCACTTCATCAATTCCGTGGTGCGCATACTCAAATCCCCAGCTCGCTCATCAATATCCATCGCGTGTCTGATTTAAGCGACGCTGAAGCGTATGTTGAGCGTATTCAAAACGTCGAGAGCTATCTCGGAGAGGTCATCGAGCAGCTCGAATTACGTGCCGAGAAAGAGCTTTATCTGGTTGATTGGATGTATCCGGCGATTCTCGAATCGTCCAATAATGTCATCACGGGTCAGCCGTTTGATGATTCGGAGACGGTGTCACCGGTTTGGGCGGATTTTCAGAAGAAAGTAACGGCGCTTGATTTGCCAGAAGATGAGACGGCTCGGCTGGTTAATGCGGGCAGAGCAGCGCTTATCGATGCGTTTAAGCCGGCCTACCAGCGCTTCATCACTGTGATCGAGAAGCAGAGTGAGTCAGCCTCACCTAACGATGGAGTATGGCGTCTCCCTGATGGTGACGCTTTTTATCAGCGGTTGCTTGAGTGGTTTACAACGACGGACCTTACTGCAGACGAGGTACACCAGCTAGGTCTCGACAATATTGCACGTATTCACGGTCAAATGCGGGAGATAATGGCGGAGGTTGGTTTCGAGGGAAGCCTGCAGGAGTTTTTCGTATTTGTCCGCGAAAATCAGTCGCTGCGTTTTCCGAATACGGATGAGGGACGGGAAGCGTATCTTGCGAGTGCCCGCGACGCGCTCTCCCGAATGGAAGAAAAGCTGCCTGAGTACTTTGGCGTGCTACCCGAAGCCGAGCTGATCGTTAAGCGTGTCGAGCCTTTCCGGGAGCGAAACGCGGGTAAAGCGTTTTATCAGAGCCCACCGCCGGATGGTTCACGCCCAGGTATTTTCTACGCCAATTTGTACGATATGGCCGCGATGCCAAAAACGGACCTTGAGGCGCTAGCATTTCATGAGGGCTTGCCAGGGCATCACCTTCAGCGAGCTATTACGGCGGAGCTTGAGGGGGTGCCTGATATTCAGCGTTACCTGAGCTTTACTGCGTTCTCGGAAGGTTGGGGCCTGTATACAGAGCAACTCGCCTACGAGATGGGCTTTTATGAAGATCCGTACTCGCGATTTGGACAGCTAGCTATGGAACTGTGGCGAGCAGCGCGCCTGGTCGTGGATACAGGTATTCACAGTAAGCGGTGGACTCGCGAAGAAGCCATTGCCTATCTCGTTGAGAATACGCCAAATGCCGAGTACGACTGTATAAAAGCGATCGAACGCTATATCGCAATGCCGGGGCAGGCGACAGCTTATATGATCGGGAAGTTACGTATTGTCGAGCTTCGCGAGGATGCGAGAGAGCGCTTGGGCGATCGATTTGATATTCGGCTATTCCACGATACGGTGCTTGGCAGTGGTCCCGTGCCATTAAATAAGCTGGCGGAAAATATCGATGCGATGGTGGTTTCGCAACTGGCCGAAGGTTAGGGCTGGCTTACTAAGCAGAGCAGATACCACTGCGACGTTAAGAGAGTCCTCGCCTCCTCAGAGGACACGAATGATCATCGAGAGCGCGAGTACTGTTAACAGCAGTTTCAGTATGGTTTGAAACAGCTTCTCGGGGAGCCTGCCGAGAAGCTGTAAGCCGATGAGTGTTCCGCCAAAGCCTGCGGCAATCATTAAAGCGAGTGGAATTAGCCACTCATTCCAAAAAAATCCGAGGCTGCTAAAGAGGACTATGCGGAGAAAATTCATAGTCGACACGCTTGCTGCCATGGTCGCGACAAGTTCTTTTCTATCTGCTGCTTGATGTCGAAGAAAGGCTGCGATTAAAGGGCCTGTAGCGCTTACAAAAACACCAATAAAGCTCACCGCGATACTAAAGAGTAGGTTATGACGAGTGCTGTGCGTCTTTACGACTGGTATCGGAACCCAAGTCACGATGAGCGTGAAGGTTGCGAGTAGCAGGGTTAACTGTAGTTCATTCAACCAAAATGCCGAAAGCGGTGCTGCAAGTAAGGTTCCAACGATGGCGCCGATTACCAGCGGCCAAAATAGTTGCCGCGAAATATGGCGTCGGGTCATTGCGGTTCGACCCGTATTCGAGCCGAGTTGAACAACGCTGTGCAGAGGTACAACCGCGGTAATGGGGACAGTCACTACGAGCACTGCTAGAACGAGCGTACCACCCCCGATCCCAACGGATGCAGTCAGGAGAGATGCAACAAAACTCGTAGCGACCAAGATGGTCAAAATGTCGAGACTAATCGGTAAGTCGGGCATTGGATGACGGTATTCAGCTGTCTACCAACCATATAGCAGGAGATGGCGGATAAGGGAAATCAGCGCTTTAAAAATCCACCTCGTAAAGTTGAGACTTCTAAAGCGGCTTCTTAAACGACTGTGAAAATAAGGAGCGCGATAAGGAGGTTGCCCCGGAAGCTCGGAGGGGAGCCGAGCCCGGGGACGGGGAAGTGAGTGCTAGAAGTGAACTAGGCGACAGGTGTCAGGAAAGTGCCGGTCTTCGTGGCAACGGCTTTGTTGTGTGATTGCGCTGTCTGCACTTTTAAGAGGTGACTTTCAGGGAGTCGTATCTCAACTTCGCGTTTACCACCGCGTTGTTTAACGACAGTGACTTCACGGTAAGCGTTGATATGTAGTCTGAGAGAGACAGGGGTGGCATCTTTCAGTGCATCGCTCGATCTAAAGAGGAAAAGCAACGTATCGGTACTCGCTGCTGCAAGTTGCAGCTTACGTATTTCAGCGTAACGATAGTGAGTGCTCCCTAACCACACAAACACTGTACTGCAGGTAGTACTGCGGACTGCTTGTTCTGCTGCCCATAAGGTTTCATCCCGATGCTTAGGGTGAACCATCAGTATTTGCTCTGAGGGAATGTTGTGAGCGCGCAGTAGTGGTGCGTACGGTGTGTGCGGCGAGTTGATAAATGC
Source organism: uncultured Halieaceae bacterium (assembly GCA_913063005.1). Taxonomy (GTDB): domain Bacteria; phylum Pseudomonadota; class Gammaproteobacteria; order Pseudomonadales; family Halieaceae; genus Luminiphilus. The sequence continues at coordinate 5,238 of CAJXZI010000043.1, forward strand.
TTGCCAGCGCTTTTCAGTGGAAAGTCGTTGCATGGTGGGTAGAAACAGCCCCATACATTCAGCGCCATCATGATCGCTCAAAACTTCGACGGCACCATGCTTTGGCCAGCCTCCGAGCTGTAATTCTTCGTCGAGAGAGGTGAAACCCGTTGGTACACTCTGTCGATTGTGCCAATCTGTATTGGCTGACTTGGTGGTTAAGATAACGCGAGAGTTTGTGTGGTTATCGACACCTTGCCAGGTGTCAGGACGATTAATGATCTGTTCGATGGAGTAGTTCATGATGCGCTCCGTAAAGTTGATAGGGTGCTGTCTCAGAAAGCACCAGTAAAAATACTGTATAAATAAACAGTATTCTGATTGCTATTGAAAAGCAAGAGAGGCGCCATTTGTGTGTCGTGAAAAGCGACAGGTGAAGCATTCCGCGTTAAAAGAGCCGCGCTTCCGCCGTTATTACCCGGCTAGCTGGTGTTCAGGTTTGGGTAGCTGGATGTTGCGATTCCTGTTGGGGTGGAATGCGTGGGCGTTGACCCAGTCCGCCTTGTGGGTGGGTGTCGTCAGTGCACTCATGCTCGCACCGGCACTTCTTCTGTCGCCTTACTTTGGTGTTCAGTCAGATCGCGTTAATCCACGACACGGCTTGATGTGGTCGATGCTCATCCACGGTGCAATTGCCACCTGCGGCGCTTTGGCAACTTATTTTGGCATGCTCAATCTGGCTGTGCTGCTGATCTTGGCGACGGCACTGGGTTCTGTCTCGGCAATGCACAGTCCTATGCGTTTGGCGCTCGTGCCTATGCTCGTGCCGCGTGAGGCGCTGCCCAGTGCAGTGGGGCTGACAGCGATGTCCTTTAATATTGCTCGCATCTTAGGCCCCGCTATTTGTGCGGCAGTCATTGCTCGCGCCGGTGTCGCTTGGGCCTGGATGATCCCCGTTTTTATCTTCGCGATATCCGGTGTGATTCTAAATTCACTGGGCGGTGTGGGAACACGCCAAAAGCGGACACACGGCAGTGTAAACAGTGAATTTGTTGATGGACTTCGCTATGTCCTGAGCATGGCACCCCTTGTCACTATTCTTGCGTTGACCTCAGTCAACGGATTTTTAGGACGAAGCTTTATTGAGTTATTGCCCGCAGTGTCCGGCCGATTAATTGCAGGTGGTCCTGCGGAACTCGCTTGGCTGACGGCTGCTGCCGGTAGTGGCGCCGTCTTGGGTGGCTTGATTATGAGTCGGTTGAAGGCAGATGTTAGATACCTTTTTAATATGAGTGTCGCCGCTATGTTTTTTGCAGCCTGCTTGCTCTCCAATCTTGGCTGGATAGCTCAGCTACCAAGCTTGTTTATCTTGGTGGGATTATTGAGTTTATCGACGACCCTCGCAGGAACAGCCTGTCAGACCTTAGCGCAGTTAATCATAGACCCGCAGTATCATGGCCGGGTGATGAGTCTGTGGTCGATGACCATGATGGCAGCGCCAGCCCTAGGCGCAGCAGTTCACGGTGCGATTGCCGAATGGCTGGGCTTTGTTATTGCCTTTGCTCTTGCGGCAGTTGTAGGTGTTCTGGGCCTTGCAGGGCTCTACGCACGACGTCGTGGCATGGCTGACGCCGAGCCCGTGGCGAGTGTCACCACCAATGATTCTAGGTAGTCCCAGCAATTACCCGGCATGTAGCCTTTAGCACTGCCATCGGCCGCGAAGTTGAGTGACAAGCATGCCTCCAGCGATTCGCGATTGTGTCTGGCGAGCGCAGATTGTAGTAGGTTTATGCGGCTTCGCCATACGCCAAGGCGATCGAGTGCAATCGCCGGTGAGGTGCCTTTTCGTACGGCCGTTTCAGCGTCGATAAGCAGTCTCAGTTCCTTGGAAAGTGGCCATAGAATAACCGGTGCTGCATTGCCTTCAGCTTGCAAGCCTCGCAGTGCTTTCAGTGCGCTGCGAGCATCACCGGCAAGCGCGGTATCGACCATGCCAAAGGTGTTGTAGCGGGCACTATCGCCCACTGACTCCGCAATTTTTTCGACAGAAAGGTGGTTATCACTCGCCAATAGCGCCAGCTTTTCGATTTCCTGCGCAGCGGCGAGCAAGTTGCCCTCGACGCGCTCAGCCAGTAACGCAATAGCATCTCGGTCAGCAGACATTCCTCTCTGCTTGAGTCGGCCTTGAATCCAAGATGGCATCTCGCGACGACCGACCGGCCATACTGTGATAATCGCGCCCCGCTGATCCAGTGCTGTGTACCACTTAGAGCGCTGCGACTGCTTGTCAATTTTGCCGGCAACAATCAGCAAGATATCGTCAGACTCCATAGACAGATATTCTTGGATGGCTTTGCTGCCTTCAGTGCCTGGCTTGCCACTCTCAACCTGAACTTCGATCAGCTTGCGATCAGAGAACAGCGACATGGCACTCGCGCTTTGCACAAGATTTTGCCAGCCGACTTTATCCGATGTATCGATACGCTCTCTATCAACACACCCGTGCTCCCTTGCGGCGACACGAATAGCATCGGCACACTCTTGGACGATGAGGGGTTCAGCACCGGTGACGAGATAACAAGCCGAGAGGCCCTGTCTGAGGAACTGCTCGAGTTGCTCAGGCCTTATCTGCATTGTCTGCTGCCAGTCTGTAATCGATGCGGCGAGTAAGGGCCTCGACTAAGGTTGAACGAAGCTCACCTTGTAGAAGTCTCAACTCTTCCGTTTTACCAACGACGTTGAGTGGGTCATTGAGCATTTGGTCCACCACGGTGAGCGTCTCTCCCTCAACAAGCCACTGTTCGCCAAGCTGGAGTGAAAAATCGACACTGGCCCGGAGTTCAAGTTCTGCAGCACGGGCTCTCGCCGTCAGAGAGAGATTGCGCTGTTCAAAGCGCTCTATGCCTACTTGTAAAATCAAGGCGGCTTCAGAGGGCTCGACGACACTCGCTCCGAGGCGATTAAGCGCCGTGCGCAACTGTGAAGTGAATTCACTGTTCGGCGCAGCGCTCACAACCGCGATTGGATAGAGCCCTAGCGTTTCGGCGCGAGCGTTTTGGCCACGCAACTCAAAGCCACAGCCTGACAGAGCGAGCACGCTTATGAGGCTCGCGGCGATTGCTGTTCGTCGAGAGAGCTTAGTTAGCAACCACATTGACGAGTTTCCCGGGGACAACAATGACTTTTCTGATGCTGACACCCTCAGTGAAACGCTGAACATTTTCATGCGCGAGTGCCATTTCTTGAATATCGTCTTTGCTCGCATCGGCGCTTACAGAGATCTTGGCTCTCACTTTGCCATTTACTTGAACCACAATGTCGATCTCGTCGCGAGCAAGTGCTGCTTCATCGACCGCCGGCCAAGTAGCAGAAAGGATGCGCTCGCCCGTTAACACGCTGTAAAGCGCTTCGCTGATATGGGGCACAATGGGCGCCAGTAACAATACGGCCGCAGACAGGGCCTCATGCACAACACTTGCGTCCTCAGCCGAGTCTCCCTCGTGTCTACTGACCTCGTTGCAAAGCTCCATGACCGCGGCAACAGCCGTATTAAAGGTTTGCCGGCGGCCATAATCATCACTGACCTTGGCGATCGTTTCGTGTGTTTTTCGCCGCAACGCTTTTTGGGCTTTATCGAGTGCGGCTGCGTTTAGTGTATCGGACGATGCAGGTCTTGCTTCTTGAACCAAGCGCCACAAACGCTTCAGGAAGCGGTGTGATCCGTCGACGCCTGCGTCAGACCACTCAAGGGACTGCTCGGGCGGCGCAGCAAACATACTGAACAACCTGACAGTGTCTGCTCCGTAACGATCAATGAGTTCCTGGGGATCTACTGTATTTCCCTTGGATTTAGACATCTTGGCGCCATCTTTGAGCACCATGCCTTGAGTGAGTAGTCGCTCAAACGGCTCGTCTGAACTTAGGAGGCCTTCATCACGCATCAACTTGTGGAAGAAGCGGGCATAAAGTAGGTGCAGGATTGCGTGCTCGATACCACCTACGTATTGATCGACGGGAAGCCAGTAGTTGGCTGCATCCGAGTCGAGCATGCCCTGATCATAGTCGGGGCATGTAAAGCGCGCGTAGTACCAGGACGATTGCATAAAGGTGTCGAAGGTATCGGTCTCGCGTTCGCAAGAGACACCATCGAGATCAAATTTACGCCACTCGGGATCCGTTTTGATTGGCGAGGCCACGCCGTCCATGATCACGTCTTCTGGTAAGAGCGAGGGCAGTCGGTCCGCGGGAATAGGTACTTCGCCACCGCCTTCAAGATTTAGCATGGGGATTGGTGTACCCCAATAACGCTGCCGGGACACACCCCAATCGCGCAGGCGATATTGTGTGGTGACTTTACCCAGAGACTTTGCCTCGAGTGCTTGGGCTATTTGATCGAAGGCTGCCTCGAATCCCAGTCCATTGTAATCACCCGAAGCCGTTAGTGTGCCGCGCTCGGTGTAAGCCGCGTCTGATACGTCGGCGGGTTGTCCGCTTTCATCATTGATTACGGTGATCAGAGGCAGATCATATTGACGCGCAAACTCCCAGTCGCGCTCGTCGTGTGCGGGAACGGCCATGACCGCGCCTGATCCGTAGTCCATCAGCACATAGTTTGCGATCCAGACGGGGATGGCCTCGCCTGTCAGTGGGTGTCGCGCTCGGATGCCTGTGTCCATACCGAGCTTTTCAGCGCGCGCCATATCGGCAGCAGCGACTGATGCTTTCTTGCAATCGGTGATAAATTCAGCGAGTGCAGGGTTGTCCTTGCCAAGCTCAAGGCTGATCGGGTGCTCGGCTGCGAGGCTGATGTAACTAACGCCAAACAGGGTGTCTGGACGCGTTGTGTAGACGTCGACCTTGTCGAGGCCTGCTATCGGTGCGTCGAGCTCAAAGCTGAGTTCAACACCACGGCTTTTGCCAATCCAGTTTCGCTGCATGAGACGAACAGGTTCGGGCCAGCCGTCTAGCTTATCCAGATTCTCGAGGAGTTCCTCCGCGTAATCTGTAATGCGGATAAACCATTGAGGGATCTCTCTGCGCTCCACTTCGGCGCCTGAGCGCCAGCCTCGACCATCGATTACCTGCTCATTAGCTAATACTGTTTGATCCACCGGATCCCAGTTCACCGTCGCCATCTTTTTGTATACCAGGCCTTTCTCATACAGCCGGGTGAAGAACCACTGCTCCCACCGATAGTACTCGGGAGTGCAGGTAGCTAGCTCACGGTCCCAATCATAGGCAAAACCTAGCCGCTGCAGCTGTCGGCGCATCTCGGCAATATTGCTTTTCGTCCACGCGGCTGGAGCCACCTTTTTTTGGATGGCGGCGTTTTCTGCGGGCAAACCGAACGCATCCCATCCCATGGGTTGCAGCACGTTCTTTCCCATCATCCGCTGATAGCGCGCGATCACATCAGCGATCGTATAGTTACGGACATGCCCCATGTGCAATTTGCCACTGGGGTAGGGGAACATCGCTAAGCAATAAAACTTCTCTCGACGGGTGTCGACGTCCACTGCAAAGGCTTTTTCCTCAAGCCAAGAGGATTGAATCTCTGTCTCGAGAACTTCTGGTTGGTATTCGCTTGAATTCATTAACGTGATGTAGGCGTAGGTAGAAAAATTGACGTGCACAGTCTATCAGGATAGACGTGCTTAGCGCTGAGGTTTTATGCCAATTTTTGTGACAACTCTTGTCGCTCCTGTGGCTATCGCTTGCGCTAATGCCGGGATGGATAAGAAAAGACTTATCAGGATGATTGGAAGGCTCCCCCAGCGTGCAAAGGGTGTCAGGCCCTCGCGGGGTTGAACGCTCGCAATGAGATTGTCGTTGGTGAACTGGGGCAGCGCGTCCGCCACACGGCCTGACGGTAAGATTACAGCGGTGATACCGTTATTAGCACCTCTGAGAGTCGGCTTTTGGAGTTCCAGCGAGCGAAAGCGAACCATTTGAAAATGCTGGTGAGGTCCGTGACTTGTGCCAAACCATGCATCGTTTGAAATCGTGACCAAAATAGGGCTCGTCTGTGAGCCCTTTGCTACGAAATCTGGGTAAACAATTTCGTAGCAGATAAAAGGGGCGACCTCCCCAGTACCTATTGTCAGACTATCTTGATTATCGTTGCCGGGTGAAAAGTTCGACATTGGTAAATCAAAGAACGCGATGAGTCCTCGCAACTGTGACTCGAGTGGAACGAATTCACCGAAGGGAACGAGTTTTTGTTTGCGATATTCATCACTCGCGTTACCAAGCGTAACGATACTGTTGAAGCGCCTCGATCCATCCCGGGTCCCGATGCCAAGAACAATTGAGGTGTCGTTGGTCTTGCCAATTTCATTCAGTCGAGCGATGTAGCTTGATGCCTGATCTAAGTAAAACGGCAGTGCACCCTCGGGCCATATTATTAAATCGGCGTCAGGAGAGTAGGCTTCGGCGTGCTCGAGGTAATCCGCGAGGAAAACGCGCCGCTTTTGAGGATCCCATTTGTCCCATAGAGAAGTATTTGGCTGATAGATGACCGCTTTGACGGCACCAGCGCTCGCGTGGGTCCATTGTATTTGCATTAGCAGTCCTCCGCAGAGGAGTATCGAGCCACTCCACGCAAGCCACGTGATCGCAGCTCTACGCTCTCTGCGTCGCACGACCTCTGCTAGACCGGCAGCCGTAAGCGCAATGAGTAGGGAGACACCAAACACGCCGACTACGGGAGCCCAACCCGCGATAGGGGTATCGATACTTGCGTAGCCTGCGAACAGCCAAGGGAAACCACTAACCACATTAGCGGCACGACGGGCCCCTCATCGATGCG